>VAWV01000270.1:402-3530 GCA_005883295.1 Actinomycetota bacterium | reverse complement strand
GCGATCGAGCGCGCTCTCCGGCGCGGCGGCGACCTGGCGGAGGTGTACGTCGAGGAGAGGCACGGCTTCGCCCTGACGCTCGACGACGGTCGCGTGGAGGGTCCGCAGTCGGGCTCCGAGCGCGGCGCGTCGATCCGCGTGGTGGCCGGCGAGGCGTCCTACTTCGGCCACGTCGATGGCCTTGAGGAGCAGGACCTGATGCGCGTGGCCGATTCCGTGGCCCAGGCCGCCGCCGGCGGCGATGCCCGCCCGGCCGCGCTCCGGTCGGCGGGGCGCGGGTCGGAGCACCCGGTCGCCGTCCGGCCCGCCGGAGCCGACGTCGCGCAGGTGACCGCCGGCTACGCCGAGTCGCGCCAGCTCGTCGAGGTGTTCAACTCCGACGGCGCCGCGGCGGCCGATGACCGGACGCGGGTGCGACTCTCGGTGCAGGTCGTGGCACGGCGCGACTCGGTCGTGGAGACGGGCTCCGAGACGCGCGGCGGCCACGCCGGATTCGAGCTCTTCGCGGATCGGCCGGAGGAGGTGGCCGAGAGCGCGACCCGCAAGGCCCTGGCGATGCTCGACGCGCGCGCCGCGCCGACCGGACGGATTCCGGTTGTGGTCGGCAACGGCTTCGGCGGGGTGCTGCTTCACGAGGCGGTCGGTCACGGGCTCGAGGCCGACGCGGTGCAGAAGCGGGCGAGCGTCTACGCCGGTCGGGTGGGCGAGCAGGTCGCACCCGACTTCGTGACCGCGTACGACGACGGGAGCCGTACCGGAGCGTGGGGAAGCGATGGCATCGACGACGAGGGAACGCCCACGCAGCGCACGACGATCATCGAGGAGGGCCGCCTGACCTCTTACCTCTACGACCTGGTCCGCGCGCGCAAGGACGGGGAGTCGTCGACCGGCAACGGGCGCCGGGAGTCCTTCCGTCACCTCCCTGTCCCGCGCATGACCAACACCTTCTTCGCGCCCGGCGAGGCGACTCCCGAGGAGCTGATCGGAGGAGTCGAGCGGGGCCTCTACGCGGTGTCCTTCGGCGGCGGCCAGGTGGAGCCCGCCACCGGCGACTTCGTGTTCGGCGTGTCGGAGGGCTACCTGATCGAGGGCGGCCGGGTGATCGCCCCGGTGCGCGGGGCGACATTGATCGGGAACGGGCTCGAGGCCCTGAAGGCGATCGACGGCGTCGCCGGGGACCTGGAGATCGCCACCGGCTACTGCGGGAAGGCCGGCCAGCGCGTGCCGGCCGGGGTGGGCCAGCCCCACGTCCGGCTCGCCGCGCTGACGGTGGGCGGAACGGACGCGTGACCGGCGGTCTCGACCTGGACGTGGCCGTCGGACGCGCTGTCGAGGCCGCCGTCGCCGCCGGCGCCTCGGACGCCGAGGCCTACGCCGAGGAGCGGACCGAGCGCGAGATCCGCGTGTACGGTGGCGCCGTCGAGAGCCTCACCGACGCCACGAGCCGCGGGGTCGGGGTGCGCGCCTTCCTCGACGGGCGCTGGGGCTACGCGTACGGGACCGACCTCGGCGACGACGGCATCGCCGAGCTGGCGGCCGCCGCGCGCGCGGCGGCCGCGGTCGCCGACAGCGACCCCCACGCGGGGCTTCCGGACGAGTTCGGCGCCGCGGAGCTCGGGCCGCTCCGCTCCGGCGAGCTCGCCTCCTGGTCCACGGAGCGGAAGGTGGAGCTGGCGCTGGCCGCGGAACGGGCCGCGCGCAGCCATCCCGAGGTCTCGCAGGTGGAGCAGGTCGTGTACGCGGACGGCGAGGGGACCCAGGCGCTCGCCAACTCGCGCGGTTTCTCGGGCGCGTTCGAGGCCAGCTCGGCGTGGGCCTACGTCTCGGCCTTCGCGGGCGAGGGAAGCGATCTCATGACGGGTCTCGGCCTCGGGATGGGCCGCGGCCCCGAGGCACTCGATCCCGAGGCCATCGGCGCCGAGGCAGCAGCACGGGCGGTCGCGCTTGCGGGTGCCCGCCAGGCCTCGAGCCGCCGCTGCCCGGTCGTCTTCGACACGCTGGTCGCGGCGAGCTTCCTCGGCTTCATCGGCGGGATGCTGTCGGCCGACGCAGTCCAGCGCGGCCGTTCGCTGTTCGCGGACCGCGAGGGCGACGAGATAGCGACCTCGGAGCTCCGGCTCGCGGACGACGGAACGCTGGAGGACGGCCTCGCGAGCGCGCCCTTCGACGGGGAGGGCTCCCCCCGCCGGCGCCTGCCGCTGATCGAGGGCGGCCGGCTGCTCAGCTTCCTGTTCGACGGCCGGACGGCGCGGAAGGCCGGGCGGCAGACCACGGCGAGCGCCGAGCGGTCCTCGTACCGCAGCCCGCCGTCGGTCGGAGCGAGCAACCTTGTGGTGGAGCCCGGGGGCGACTCGCTGGAGGAGCTCGTCCGCCGAGCCGACGATGGGCTCTACGTGACCGACGTGGTCGGCCTGCACTCGGGGGTCAATCCCGTCTCCGGGACCTTCTCTGTTGGGGCGACCGGGATCCTGATCGCGGGCGGCGAGCTCGCCGAGCCGGTGCGCGAGATCACGGTCGCGAGCGACCTGGTGACGATGCTGCGCTCGGTTGAGGCGGTTGGGTCCGAGGCGCGCTGGGTGCCCTTCGGCGGCAGCGTCCGCGCCGTCCCGCTGCTGCTCGGCGAGATGGCCATCTCAGGCTCCTGAGGGGGGCTGGAAACCCGCTATTTGCGTGAAAAAGCCGGACGCGAGGTCGAAAACCGCTTGGTTATGCGGTATGCGTCGCGCAATGGCGTCCGCAGACGCTGTTTAGCTTCGCCAACCGCAAACGCAAAGAAGGGGGAAGCGGTGACAAAGCAGGAGTTCGTCGATCAGGTCGCAAACTCGTCGGGCCTCGGCAAGAGCGAGGCGGGCAAGGCCGTCGACTCGGTGCTTCAGGTCATCGAGGAGACTCTCAGCCGCGGCGGCGAGGTCGCCTTCACCGGGTTCGGCAAGTTCTCGGTCGCTGACCGCGGCGCGCGTCAGGGCGTGAACCCACAGACGGGTGAGCGGATCCAGATCGCAGCCAGCCGTGTTCCGCGCTTCAGCGCCGGCTCGTCCCTCAAGAGCGCCGTCAAGAGCGGCGCCGGGGCGCCGGGTGGCGGCGAGCCCGGAGGCGGCTTCGGCGGGTAGCCGAAGGCCGGCCCCGCA
>VAWV01000270.1:0-380 GCA_005883295.1 Actinomycetota bacterium | reverse complement strand
CCCGGATCGCCTGGCGGCGCGCGTCGAGGAGCGCCGCAGCCAGGTGCTGCTCGGGCTCGACCCCGACCCGGCGGCGCTGTGGCCGGAAGCAGCCGGGGCCGACTCGACCGTGGCTCGAGTCGCGCGCCACTGCCGCGCCGCGATCGACGCCGTGGACGAGGCCTGTGTGGGCGTCAAGCTCCAGTTCGCCTGCTTTGAGCGGCTGGGCCCGGCCGGATGGACCGCGCTCGCGGAGGTGGCGGCGTATGCGGCCGATCGCGGGCACCTCGTGCTCGGCGACGGCAAGCGCGGCGACGTGCCGGTCACGGCGAAGGCGTACGCGGAGGCCTATTTCGGCGAGGCCGGTCCCGGCTTTGACGCGGTCACGGCCAGCCCGCTGC
>VAWV01000269.1:1085-5208 GCA_005883295.1 Actinomycetota bacterium | reverse complement strand
TCCCCTGGGTGTCGAAGGGGTCCTCGCCGCATACGAGGGCCTGCTCGACGGGGTGGTCGCCGACGAGCAGCCTTCCGGAGGCGCCACGCCGGCGCTCGTGACGGACACCCTCATGGATTCGGCGGAGGCGCGCCGGCGGGTGGCCTCGGAAACGGTAAATTTCGCCCGCGCACTCTCCCGGGGGCGCGGGGGACGTTAGAGTCGCCGACTTACGGATTGGCCAGCCGTGCGGACGCTTGCCGTAGTTCCAATCAAGACCTTCGACATCGCCAAACAGCGGTTGGCGAGAACGCTGGCGCGCGGCTCCCGGGAATCGCTCGCGCAGGCGATGTTTGCCGACGTCCTGGCGGCGCTCCGCCGGGCGCGGCGGATCGACGCGATCGCGGTGGTCACGTGTGACGCGACCGCCGACTCGCTGGCGCGCGGCATGGCGACCGTGCTGCGTGACCGCGCGCAGGCTGGTCAGTCCGCGGCCGCGGAGATCGGAATCGAGAACGCCGTCCGGGAGGGGTTCGACCGCGTTCTGCTCGTACCCGGCGACACGCCGCTGGTGGACGCGCACGAGCTCGACGTGCTGCTGGAGCGCGTCGCGGCCGACCGCCTTGCGGTTGCGATCGTGGGCGACCGGCACGGCACCGGGACGAACGCCCTCGTGCTGTCGCCGCCCGACGCGATCAAGCCGAGCTTCGGTCCGGACAGCCTCGCGCGGCACACCGCGGCCGCCGAGGCGGCTGGCCTCCCGCATCGCGTCGAGGACGTGCCATCGCTCGCGCACGACGTGGACACGCCCGAGGATCTCGCAGCGCTCGCCGCCCTGCTCACCGAGACACGCCTCGGAGCGGCCCGCACGCGCGGCGCCCTTCGACAGCTGGAGCGCTCCGGCTTCACCGCGGCGACGGCGGGCTCCGGCAGCGCCGCCCATCAGGGGTGACCGCCTGACGCTCGAGCTCGTCGCGCTGGGCGCCATCCCGGAGCTCCAGCCCGGTGACGACCTCGGCGCGCTGCTCGCGGCCGCGGCACCCGACGACCTGGCGGACCGCGATGTGATCGCCGTCGCGCACAAGGTCGTGTCGAAGGCCGAGGGCCGCCTTCGCCGGCTGAGCGACGTCGAGCCGGGCGAGCGTGCGCGGCAGATCGCGGCCGAGCAGCACAAGGATCCGCGCCTGGTCCAGGTGGTGCTCGACGAGAGCGACGAGGTGCTCCGGGCCGACCGCGGGGTGATGGTCTGCGTCACCCGGCACGGCTTCGTCTGCGCGAACGCCGGCGTCGACGCGTCGAACGCACCCGACGGTCAGGTNNNGAGCTCCGCGGAGTGCGCCCGGCGGTGATCGTCAGCGACAGCTTCGGCCGCGCCTGGCGTAGCGGCCAGACCGACGTGGCGATCGGCGCGGCGGGCCTCGTCCCGATCGACGACTGGCGGGGGCGGCCGGATGCCGGCGGCCGGGAGCTGCGTGCGACGGCCATCGCGGTCGCCGACTCGATCGCAGCGGCCGCCGATCTCGCCCGCGTAAAGGACTCCCGCCAGCCCGCCGTGCTCGTGCGCGGCCTCGGCCGGCTCGTGACGGATGAAGACGGCCCGGGCGCCGCCGAGCTGAGACGGGCGCGAGACCAGGACCTCTTCCGCTAGCCGACCGCACCTCCTAGGGCGGCGCTGAAAGTGACCGCCCAGTACCCCACCCGGGGGTCAAGTCACCCGGACGCCCTGCCGAGCAGAGTGAACATGGGGAACCGAGTTCGCCGCTGGATGCCCACGCTCGCGCTCGTCGCGACGCTGGCCGCTGCGCCCAGCGCGTCGGCCGAGTCGTTTGGCGGTGTCAGCCCGCCGATCAACGGCGGGATCCAGGCGAGCGGCGGAGCGGTGGTCGGCGGGAGCAAGTCGCACCCCACCGTCAGCGGCACCTGGGCGGTGCTGAAGAACGGCCTCGCGTACGCGCCCTCGCGGGCACCGGCCGAGGTCAAGGCGGTCATCTGGGCCGCCAACCAGATCCGTCACAAGCCCTACAAGTGGGGCGGCGGCCACGGGAGCTGGAAGGACACCGGCTACGACTGCTCAGGCTCCGTCTCGTACGCGCTGCACGGCGGCGGGCTCCTCTCGTACCCGCTCGACTCGCGCGGCTTCATGCACTGGGGCGCGTCGGGCCGCGGCCGCTGGATCACCGTGTGGGCGACCAACGGCCACGCGTACATGGTGGTGGCCGGCCTGCGGTTCGACACCTCCGGCGCGGGCGAGAGCGGCCCGCGGTGGCGGCCCGAGCCTGCGTGGGAGCGCCACTTCTGGGCGCGCCACCCCGCCGGCTTCTAGCCGCCGGCCAGCCGTCCGGAAGCGGCCGGGTCAGTAGGTCTCGAGCACGCGGTACAGCGTGTCGCGCTGGACCGCCGGCCTGCCGGCGGCCTGCGCCGCGCCGACCAGCTGCTCGGGCGTGAGCATCGTGCCGTGGTAGGAGCCGGCCATCCTGCTGATCGACTCCTCCATGAGCGTGCCGCCCAGGTCGTTCACGCCCCAGCGGAGCGACTCGGTGGCGGCGTCGAGCCCCATCTTCACCCAGCTCGCCTGCAGGTTCCTCACGCTCCGGCCCAGGGCGAGCCGGAACGCGGCCGTGTGCTTCAGGTTCTCCTCGCGAGAGATCTCCTCGATCCCGTGGGTCCGGCCGAGCAGGGTGTGGAAGGGGATGAACGACAGCGGGACGAACTCGGTGAAGCCCCCGGTCCGCTCCTGAAGAGACCGGATCACGCGCATGTGCTCGGCCAGCTCCCACGGCTCCTCCACGTGGCCGAACATGACGGTCGAGCTCGAGCGGACGCCGGCCGCGTGGGCGGCCTCGATGATCTCGATCCACCGCTTGACGGGCAGCTTGTTGGGCGAGATCCGCTCGCGCACCCCGTCATGCAGCACCTCCGCGGCCGTGCCCGGCGTCGAGCCGAGGCCTGCCTCGAGCAGCCGCTCGAATACCGCCGCCGGCGGGAGCGCTGAGGTGTCGCACATGTGCTCCACCTCCATCGGCGAGTATGCGTGGAGGTGCACGTCCGGCGCCGTCTCCTTCGCCAGCCGGAGCCAACCCTCGTAGTCGGCCAGCGTCCAGTCCGGGTGGATCCCGGACTGCATGCAGATCTCGGTGGCGCCCGCCTCGATCGCCTCCTCCACCCGCCGCACGAACTCCTCCCGATCGTGCTCGTATGCATCGGGCGAGCGGCGGCCCTGGCCGAACCCGCAGAATGCGCACCCCACCACGCAGATGTTGGAGACGTTGATGTTCCGGTTGACCACGAACGTGACCTCGTCTCCGACCAGCTCGGCGCGTAGCTCATCCGCGGCCTCGCGCATGTCCTCGATGGCCTCGGGGCGGGTCTCCGCGAACAGCGCGGTGAGCTCGTCGGGGCTCAGCCAGGCGCCGTCGCGGCCCTTCGCGATCGCTCCTGGCACGAGGTCGCGCCGGATTGGCCGCTCCTCCCGGCGGCCGGAGCCGCGCCTGGGAATGAAGCTCCAGTACTTGCGCTTGACGACGTCCAGCACGCCCTGGTCGAGCCACTCCGGGGTCATGTACTGGGGGTAGACGCAGAGCCGCTCGGTGAGCGCGAACCCCCGTGGCGCGAGCTGCTTGCGCATCCTGTGCACCGACGGGAAGGGGTGCTCCGGCGAGATGTGGTCGCCGTTGGCGGACAGGCCGCCGAGGTCCGTGGCACCGTCCTCCACCAGCGGCAGCCACCAGTCCGACAGGTTCGGCGGGATCTGCACGCCCACGTCGGGCATGAGGCGCCCGCACTCGCGCACCAGGGTGCGCATGTCGTCGAGGTCGATGGGCGTGGCCCACTCCGGGGCGGTCACGTCCTCGCCCCTCGCCTCTCCCCCGCGCTGAGCCTCGTCCGCGATGAGCGCGGGCTCGCGGCCGTAGTAGCGCGGATGGGGCACGTAGTTCTGGAGGATCACCTCCTGGATGTGCCCGTACTCGGCGTGGACGGCCGCGAGCGCCTCGAGCCCGGCCACCCTGTCCTCGGGCGCCTCACCGATGCCCACCAGGATCCCGCTCGTGAACGGGATCCTCAGCTCGCCGGCCAGGCGGATCGTCCGAAGCCGGCGGCGGGGGTGCTTGGTGGGCGAGCCGCGGTGGACGACCAGGTCGGGCAC
>VAWV01000269.1:0-1066 GCA_005883295.1 Actinomycetota bacterium | reverse complement strand
CGCCCGCTCGCACGCCCATGCCACGTACGAGGTGAAGTCCGCATGGCCGTACTCGCCGAGGCGCCGGGCGACCTCCGGGTTGACCTCGGGCCGCTCGCCGGTGAGCACGAGCAGCTCCTTGACCCCTCGGCGCACGGCGTCGTCCAGCATGCGCTCCACCTCGTCCGGCGCGTACAGGTGCGCCCTGTGGGTGGCGAACGAGCAGTACTTGCAGTAGCAGCGGCACGTCCGCGACAGCGACAGCGTGAAGTTGCGCGAGAAGGTGACGCGCCGCATCCGGGCGGAGTCTACGCAGGGGCGGACACGGGCCCGGCCCGTCGTGCGATCAGCCGACTGGTTCCATTCCCGCCGCGCCCTTCTTCCCAGGCTGGATGAAGAGCCAGAAGTACCCGCCAGCCGCGAGGACCGCTCCCACCGCCGGCGACAGCGCGTAGAGGAGCAGCCACTTGCCGGCGTCGCCGAAGTGGTGTGAGACGATGGCCGGGCCGAAAGCGCGAGCCGGGTTCACGGACCCACCGGTGAGCGGTCCGATGATCATCACGACGAAGCCCAGGGTGGCGCCGATCGCCAGCCCGGACCAATCCTTGAGCCCGGCCGGGTTGACCGCGACTCCGACGACCGCCCAGACGAGGAAGAAGGTGCCGATCGCCTCTGCTCCCATGCCACCGAGCGTGGTGCCCACCCGCGCCACGTTGATGCCGGGCGCGCCGTAGTTGACCCCCTTGCCGATGTCCGTGACGAGCGCCTTGGTGAAGAGCGCACCCAGGGTGCCGCCGGCCAGCTGCATGACGACGTAGATGCCGGCGTCGACGATCCGTATCTGCCTGATCGCGGCGAGCCCCAGCGTGATCGCCGGGTTGAAGTGCGCCCCCGAGATGATCGCCAGCGTCTGGATCAGCGCGAACAGGACGAACGCGTGGACCAGTCCCACCACGGCGAAGTCCTGGAACGGCTGGTACGCGCCGACACCCGGCTGCATGACCGGCGCGGGTACGAACAGGACCACCGACATGGTGATCGCGAAGACCAGACCGAAGGTGCCGATGAACTCGGCGATATAGGCGGC
>VAWV01000278.1 GCA_005883295.1 Actinomycetota bacterium | reverse complement strand
AGTCGTTGCAGGCGGCGGCGAACTCCTGCTTGTCGCGGGCGCGCTCACCAGGTTCGAGGCGCCTCCAAGCAGGGTCGAGCTTGAGGAAGGTGAACTTGACGAAATGCCGGCCGGGCACGCTTCATAGAGTGTAGAAATGCGCCGGATCGCCGCTTTCAGCGCCGTTCTCGGCGTCATGGCCGGGTGCCTCCTAGCTCCCGCGGCCGCCGGCGCCCGGCCGCGGGCGCTGATCGGCTTCATGCCGACGTCCCCGGCTCCCAAGATGCCGCTCCTCTTCGACCTCGCCGAGCGCGACTTCTCGTACGGAGTGACCAGCCCCACCCTGGGGGCGTTCTCGAAGAGGCAGATGCTCCTCGACATCTCGGCGGGCTCGCGGATTGCGAACAACGCCTATCCCCGGGTGCTCAAGCGCCTCGACCTCGTAGTCGCGGCCGGCGACGATGGCCAGATCGCGGGCTTCGCGCGCGCCGCCAAGCGGGCGAGTGACGCTCCGGGCGACGTGGTGGCCGGCCTGTTCGGCTCCACGCGCGAACGCCACGGCGAGCGGATCGGCTATGTCGGCGTCTCCGGCTTCGAGCAGACGGAGGCGGTGGTGGGGGCCGACCGCGCTGGCCACGTCCAGCGCGTCTCGATGGGCACGGTCGGCACCTTCGCGCGCCGGGCGATGCAGCTCTGGGCGGCCACGGACGTGCTCGTGGCTCGCTTTCCGAACGACGCCAGCGGGCTTGCGGCGCTGGACGGCGTGCTGCGCGACCGGCGGCCGAACGACCTCATCCTGATCGTCCGCGCGCCGCCCGCCGGGCGGCTGCGGCTGCTGCCCAGCGGGATGCTCGGTCCCGGTGCGAGCCGCGACGTGATCTACTCGCCCACCACCCGGCGGCTGGGGCTGGTCGCGGCGACGGACTACGCGCCGACGGTCCTCCACCACCTGGGGATCTCGATTCCGGGCAAGATGCAGGGCCGGATCATCGAGAGCCGCCGCGACGGCGACGCCGAGAACGTGCGCGCCCGGATGGCGAGGCTGGACGTGATCCTGGGACGGCGCGCGCCGGCTGTGAACACCTGGGGGCTCGCCTTCATCGCGCTGGTCGTCGTCATGGCGGTCACGCGCAGCCGGATGGGATTGGCTACGGCCCTCCGGATCGGGTTCCTGGGCGCGCTCTGGCTCCCCGGGCTCGCCCTGCTCACGGCCGCGATCCTTCCGACGCGCACCGCCGAGATAGCGATCCTGGTGCTGGGCTCGCTCGGGCTCGGCGCGATCGTGGACCGCTTCGTGCCGTGGCCGCTGGCGCCGGCGGTCCCCGCAGCCATCGTCTTCGGGGCGCACGCGGTCGACCTGGCGCGCGGATCTCCGCTGATCGGCGCATCGCTGGCTGGTCCGAACCCGAAGGGTGGCGCGCGCTTCTTCGGCATCGGAAACGAGCTCGAGATCCTGCTGAGCCTCGAGGTGCTCTTCGGCCTCGGTGCCGCGTTGTCCGCTGTACCCGCGCGTTACGTAGCGCGCGGCTTCGCCATCGGCGGGCTCATCGCCGCCGTGATCATCGGATCCGGGCGGCTTGGGGCCGATGTGGGCGGCGTGATCACCCTTGGCGCGGGTACCGCCGCGGCCGTGCTGGCGTCACTCGGGAGGCCGCCCACCCGGCGGACCGTGGCCATCGCCGTGATCGTGCCGTTCGCCGCGGTCGGTGCCCTGATCGGCCTCGACCTGCTCACGTCCGGGGGCGCCCACCTCACACGATCGGTGGTCCATGGCAACGGGATCGTGGACCTGCTCGACATCGTCAAGCGGCGGCTGATCATCTCGGCGAACGGTCTTGCGCGGGTGTCCACCGCGATCATCTGCGGCGTGGGGATCATCGTGCTCTACATCGGGGTGAGGCGTAGGGAGCGGATCTTCGCCCCGCTGCGCGATCAGCCCGCGTTCATGGCGGGCATCTGGGGCGCGTTCGTCGCCACGATCGTCGGCGCGCTCGGCAACGACTCCGGGCCGCTCATGTTCGAGGGCGGCTTGTGGCTATTGCTATTTGCGACCGGCTACGCTCGCAGCGCGCCGGGCGCCCTGCGCGCCGCGCCGGAGAGAGCCGCGAAGGCGGCCCAGGATTCAGGTGTCGCGGCCGGAATGGTGTACTCGTACACGTATCCAGGGGGGGTGGGCAGGCACGTCGAGGCCACTGCAGAGGAGCTCATCCGTCGCGGCCACGACGTCCGCATGTTCGCTCCCTACGACCCGGACGACCGGTTGGCACGCGCCATGCACCGGGGCGCGCGCCCGGACGCGCGCGAGGTGCCGGACTACCTCGTTCCGCTCGGGCGCACCATCGGCATCCCGGCCAACGGTGCGGTGTCGAACCTGTCGCTCACGCCGTACGCAACGAGCGTGCTGGGCCGCGCCGTGCGCGATACCAGCTTCGACGTGATCCACGTGCACGAGCCGAATGCGCCGGTCGTCAGCTGGTTTGCCATCGAGTCCGCACGCGTGCCGGTGGTCGGAACGTTCCACAGCTACTCCACCAGCAGGCTCGTCAACGGCTTCACGGCGAACGTCCTTAACGCCCGTCGCATGTACGCGAAGCTGCACGCGCGCATTGCCGTGTCGGAGGCCGCCCGCTGGACGGCCCAGCGCTTCTACGGCGGGACATACCGCATCGTGCCGAACGGAGTTGACCTGTCGGCGGCGCCGGGCGGTTCGAAGGAGAAGGCCGACCACCTGCGGCTGCTCTTCGTGGGCCGGGCGGATGAGCGCAAGGGCCTGCCGGTCCTCCTGCGCGCCTTCGAGGCCCTGCACGGCGCCGGTATCGACGCGCGCCTCACTGTGGCGGGTGCGACCGAGGAGGAGGTCGAGCCCTACCTCCTCGAGCGCGACGGCGTGGAAGTGCTCGGCCGGGTGACCGAAGATGAGAAGTGGCGGTTGCTCCACGAGGCCGACGTGGTGTGCGCGCCGTCACTGGGCGGGGAGAGCTTCGGGATGGTCCTGACCGAGGCGTTTGCGGCCGGGACCCCGGTGGTCTGCTCGGACATCGCCGGTTACCGC
>VAWV01000277.1 GCA_005883295.1 Actinomycetota bacterium | reverse complement strand
GAACTCGGTGAGGCTCGGGGCGGCGCGCTCGAGGTCCGCGAGCAGCGGGGTCTGCTGGTCGGCGAGCTCGCCGAGCCTCTGCATGGTCGGCCTGAGCTCAGCCAGGAACGTCGGCAGCAGGTGGAAGCCGGCGGCGATCGCGTTGCGGTGGGGGGCCGAGATCGCCGCGGTCCGCCCGGTCTCGGTGATCCAGCGCGCGACGTCGTTCTTGCGCTGGTCCAGCGCCGCCACGACCGTGTCGGAGTTCTTGATGAAGTCCTGGATGATCTTCGACTGGTTGCCGAGGATCTGGAGCACCTTGCGCGTCTCCTGGAGTCCCGGGTGCGCGCGCTTGAGGACCTCCGCCAAGTCCGCCGGGCGGCCCGCCAGGCCCGTGCCCAGCTCGGCGATGATCAGCCGCAGCCGCTCCCGGTACGGGCGGCGCAGGACGTTGTTCACCAGGTCCGTCGGGATCGTCGACTGCGTGTGGGTGACCGGGACGGTGCCCCTGAGCAGCTGGGGCGAGTTGCCCGGCTGGCAGTCCACGTAGTACTCGCCGATCAGCGACTGCTGCCGGATGTTGCACACCGCGTCCTGGCGGAGCGACTTGAACCCGGGCTGGGTGATCTCCGCCTCCACGATGGCGCAGGTGCGCGGCGGCCCCTTGACGCCGGGGTTCTGGCACTCGGGTCCCTTCGAGAGCTTGAAGCTGTTGGTGCTGCCGGCCTTCACGCCGGCCACCCGGAGGTCGCCGCCCTTCGTGAGCCCGAACGCGTTGTCGAACGCGACCTTGAACGTCTTGCCCGAGCTGCCCCCGCTCGCGCCCGTGAGGACCACTGCCGCGAGCACCGCGCCGACGAGGACGAGGGCGGTTGTCATCCGCCGGATCACGGGATGTTCCCCGTCTCCCTGGCCGTCTCGGTGCAGTGGAGGGCGGCCTTCTCTTGCGCCGAGGGAACGTTCGAGCCGTCGGACGAGACCGACTCGGCGCTCCCCGGGCACTTGCGGAACTGGCCGACCCGCTCGAGGTGGGCGAGCTTGCTGCCGCGGTCGCCGAGTGGGATCAGCGACGGCGTGGCGGGGTTCGACAGGTCGAAGATGTTGAGGATCGTGTAGACGCGCGAGAAACCGCCCTCGGCGTCGACCGGGCCGGTGGTGGAGAAGTCGTCGAACCAGCTGAAGAGCTCGGGGGTGTAGGGGCGCCCGAACGCGATCGTCGGCGCGGTGTCCTTGAGCGCCTTCACGGTCTCGGGGAACGAGCCCTTCACCCGTCCCACGCCCACCGTGTTGGTCCCGAAGTTCGCCGACCGCTTCTTGGTGTCGAGCGCCGCGGAGGCAAGCGGGGGGAAGGACTGCTCGAGGTCGAACAGNNCGGATCGTCGGACGCGCACCGGCGGCGAAGGCGCGCAGCTGGGGCAGGAAGCGCTGCAGCTTGAAGGCGACCGGCTTGGACGCGTTCACCAGCGGGTCGACGTCGCCGAGCGCCGCCCGCAGGTTCACGAAGGTCGTGTTGGCCTGGCGCATGAAGTCCGGCAGGCGCGCGATCGCCTCCTCGAGAGCGAGGCGCTGGCTGCCGAGCGCGCGGAAGGTGCCGTTCGCGTTGCTGATCAGGTCGGCCAGCTCGTTCCGCTTCTCGGCGAGCGCATTGACCAGCGTCTGGCTGTCCAGGAGGAAGCGGGACAGCAGCGGGGAGTCGCGGTTCAGCTCACTGAACAGTCGAGCCGAGGTCGAGAGCGCGGGGTTGAGGTAGTGGAAGGTGGTGCGCAGCTGCTGGGTCTTGCCCACGTACAGCGCGGCGGAGTTCTTGAGGAACGCCTTCACCGCCTTGCGGGTGGGCGGATCCAGCGTGTTGAAGAGCTGGTCGAGGTCGACGGCGGTGGTCGTGTGGGTGATCGGAATCGTGCCGCCGCTGGCGATGGTGGGCCGCTTGCCGTTCTTGTTGCCGGGCGGGAGCTGCAGCTCCACGTAGCGGTTGGCGATACCCGACTGCGACGCCTGCCTGATCACCGCCTGCGTGCCGACGGGCAGCGGCTTGTAGGTGTCGTCGATCGACATCTTGACCTCGGCCTGGCCGTTGTCCGTGATCTCGATGTCGTCGACCGAGCCGGCGGGGGTGCCGCCGATCTCGACCTGGTTGCCGACCACCAGCTGCGCGGCGTTCTCGAACTGCGCCCTGACGCTGTAGCCCCCGCCGCCCGAGAACAGGAGGATCGCGACCACCACGATCGCGATCACAACGGCCCCGACCGCCGCTACGCGCCCCGCCACGCTGACTGATCGCATCCCGTGCCCTGGTCTCCTCCCCGAGCCGACGGACTGGCCGTCATGGCGCCTCGCCTAGGGCTCAGAGCGCGGAAATCTACAGAACAAACGGGTCAGCCGCGCAGCTTTTTCGTAGTTCTTGCGTAACTGGTGTTAAGGCCGCTTTAAGGCTCTCGGATGCCCTATTCGGGCTCGGGCTCCTCCTCGCCCGGCCAGGTCCCCGTGAGGGCCGCGAACGCGCGTCTCATCTGGTGGTCCACGGCCGTCCGGGTGCCCCTGAACACGGCCCCCTCGAGGACCGCCGCGGCGACCAGCTTGCCGAAGCTCGCATCGCGGTGCTCGGCCTCCGGCGGCTCCTGGTCGTCGACCACCCCCCAGAGCTGCTCGAACAGCTTCCTGCCTGCGAAGCCCGCGATCAGTCCCCCGACCACGCTGAACGGGATGAAGAGGACCTTCAGGACCAGGTTCACGCGTGGAACGTATACCCGAGCGCGATACGGGTAGGCGTTCCTCCAGAGAGACGGAGGAGGCCAGATGAACCTGCTGAAGCGAACCATCCGCGAGTTCAGGGAGGACAACCTCACCGACTGGGCCGCGGCGCTCACCTACTACGGGGTCCTCGCGATCTTCCCGATGCTGATCGTGCTCGTCTCGATTCTCGGGCTGATCGGCACATCGGCGACCCAGCCGCTGATCGCCAACCTGGGCAAGGTCGCCCCTGGGCCCGCGCAGCAGATCTTCACGAGCGCGATAACCAACCTGCAGAAGAGCCAGGGGACCGCGGGCGTGCTGTTCGTGGTCGGCCTTGTGGGCGCGCTGTGGTCGGCCTCCGGCTACGTCGCCGCGTTCATGCGAGCGTCGAACGCGATCTACGACGTGGCGGAGGGGCGGCCGATCTGGAAGACCGCACCGGTCCGCGTCGGCGTGACGCTCGTGCTGGTCCTGCTGCTCGCCGTGAGCGCGGTCGCCGTCGTCCTCACCGGCGGGCTCGCGAAGCAGGTGGGGACCGTCCTCGGCGTGGGCGGCTCCGCGGTCACCGCCTGGGACATCGCCAAGTGGCCGGTGCTGCTCCTGGTGATCAGCCTGATCTTCGCGATCCTCTACTGGGCGTCGCCGAACGTCCGGCAGCCGGGCTTCCGCTGGGTGAGTCCGGGGAGCCTGCTCGCGGTGGTCGTCTGGATCGCCGCCTCCGCGGGGTTCGCCGTCTACGTGGCGAACTTCGGCAGCTACAACAAGACCTACGGAGCGCTCGGAGGGGTGATCGTCTTCCTGGTCTGGTTGTGGATCTCGAACGTGGCCGTGCTCCTGGGCGCGGAGTTCAACGCGGAGCTCGCACGCGGCAGGCAGATGAAGGAGGGCACGCCGGCTGACCGCGAGCCCTTCCTGAAGCCGCGCGACACGCGGGGGATGCGCACCGCATAGGACGCGGCCGCTGCTTCACACTTCCGCGCCATGGCCAGAGGGGGGCTGCGGGCGCCGGAGAGTCCGACGCAGCTCGGGCGCCGCTCGTGGTGGCGCGTGATGAAGCGGACGGTGTCCGAGTTTCAGTCGGACAACCTGGGCGACTGGGCGGCCGCGCTCACCTACTACGCCGTGCTCGCGCTGTTCCCGATGCTGATCGTGCTGGTCGCGCTGCTCGGGCTGGTGGGCCAGGGCAACACGATCGACACGCTGATCGGCTCGCTCGACCGCGCCGGCCTGAGCGGGGTGGCGAAGAGCATCAACGGGCCGCTCCACCAGGTGGTCATGCACAAGG
>VAWV01000166.1:9790-11763 GCA_005883295.1 Actinomycetota bacterium | reverse complement strand
GGAGAGGATCGCGAGCCCCGCGAGCGCCGCCAGCTCGAACCGGTCGAGCCGGCGGACGGGGGATCCGGTCAAGGACGCCGGTCGGATGGCTCCACGACGAGGCCGCGCGCCACCCGCGGCCGCACGGCCTCGCGCCGCACCCGGCGGCGAGTGGCCATCAGGTCCCGCACCGCCGGTACGAGCACGCGCGGCATCGACAGCCGCGACCCGTCGCGATCCGCCCACACGATCCCGGTCTCGCACAGCCGGTAACCGAGGGCGCGGGCCATCGCGAGCACCTCCGCGTCGAAGACCCAGTCGTCGAGCTGCGCCCGCGAGTAGGCCTCCTCGGCGGCCTCGCCGCGCCACAGCTTGAAGCCGCAGTAGAGGTCCCGGGTCGGTTCCCCGAGCACGCGCCTGCAGACCTCCACGAACGTGCGGCCCACGAGCCTCCGGTGCACCGGTTGGCGCCGCGCGACCCGGTTGCCAGGGGCGAGCCGGGATCCGACCACCACGTCGCAGCCGGCGATCAGCTCGAGCATGCCGGGCAGCGACTCGAAGGATCCGACGCAGTCTGCGTCGCAGTGGAGCCGGAGCGGAGCGTGAGCCGCGAGCATCCCGCGCCGGACCGAGTAGCCCTTCCCGCGGTTGCGGTCGTTCGCGAGCAGCCCCACGCGATGGCCGTCGACGAACGGCGCCAGCCGCTCCACGGTCGCGTCGGTGCTGGCGTTGTCGACCACGATCATCTCGTAGTCGCGGTCGTCGCGCGCGTCGAGCCAGTCGCGCGCCGCCTCGATGGCCCCGGCTATCCCGTGCTCCTCGTTGAACGCGGGGATCACCACCGATATCCAGGGCTCGCTCACGCGCGCATCCTAGGTTGAAGGACGTACGCCGCGAGGATGAGCGGGATGAGCGACACCGCGGGCATCTCCCAGTCCCAGTCGAGGCCCGCGTGGACGGCGAACGCGGCCAGGACGGCGGCGGCCGTGGCGACCGTCGCGTCGCGGGGCGCGGCCCGCACGGCCCGGGCCGCGCCCAGCGCGACGGTCGCGATGAACCCGAGCAGCAGGGCCGCGCCTATCAGCCCCAGTTCGGCGAGCGTCTCGATGTAGAGCGAGTGGGCGTCGAGAGCGGATTGATCGCGGCCGCGGTGACGCGCCCATTCGGCCGGGAAGCTCCCGGACCCCACTCCGTTCAGCGGATGCCTGCCGAACGCCGCGAGCGCGACCCTCCAGTAGTGGCCACGCACGGTCTCCACGCGCGTGATGCGCGAGGCGGTTGAAGACACGTTCGTCTTCTCCTTGCCGTGACCCGCAACGGCGATGGCGATCCCGAGCACGATGGGAACCGTCGCGATGGCGATCGCGTTCGTTGTGCGCGACCGAATTGCGATCTCACCGCGAGCGCGCCTTGTCCGGGCCAGGCGCGCGTAGATGACCCCTGCGGCCACGGTTACCGCGACGGCTAGCGGGAGGAAGAGCGCGCCCTGTGATGCCTGGCCGGACATGTCCGGCTTGACGTTGACCACGTCCGGAAACGCAGCGACGAGGACGATCGCCAGCGCAACCGTCGAGACCAGCGCGACGGCACCCGCCGCAACAGTGGCCCGCCGGCGCCGCAGCAGGAGCAGGACCACGAGGCCCGCCAGCACTGCAGCGGCGACGCCACGTGACAACGTCAAGAACGCTGTGAGCCCGCAGAGGACTGCGGTGCCGCAGGCCACCGCACGGGCGATCGGCGGCCGCCTCGCGTCTCCGGCCAGACCGACAGCAAGGAGGACCCCGAAGCCGGCGAACATGCCCATCGCGTTCCAGTAGGTCAGCGGCTGGCTCAGGCGCAGTGAGGTCACCTGCTCGTGGACGACGTGCGGCAGGAAGCGCCCGCCGAGCGCGTAGAGGCAGACGACCACGATCCCCACGAGCAGCGTGGGAGCCGTGACCCTCCTGATCGCGCGCACGCGCATCACGGCCAGTGAGAGGGCCAGAGCACCCGCA
>VAWV01000166.1:0-9769 GCA_005883295.1 Actinomycetota bacterium | reverse complement strand
CTGTCCAGGATTCGCGCCCAACCCGTGGACAGACCGACCCAGACCGCGTAGCCGACCAGCGCGGACAGCGACGCAAGCGCGAGGCCTCCCGGCACCGGGGGCCAGGGTGACGTCACGGCGACGAGAGCGAGCATCGTGAACACCGCGACCCCGATCAGCACCTGGGTGTCCACCGTGTAGCCGCCTGTGCGGAAGGCGGCGAAGAAGGGAGCGGCCAGGACCACGGCCGCGGACACACATAATGTTGCGATGTACGCCAGGGGCTTTCTCCGCGCCGGGCTCGCCGTCGCCTGTCTCGCGGCTGCGATCGCGTCGTTCATGGTCTACGTCGCCGATGTCCGGCTGAGGGAGGCGTTCCTTGGGTTGGAGCAGCATCAGGACTATGCACGGGCGCTCCGTGATTTCCGAGCTTCTCGCTCACCCCTCGACCCAAGCTGGTTCCGCGACACCTCGATCGCCGTGGGCCTGCTCCACACCGGCCACCCGGCCCGAGCCGAAGCCGCGATAGTGAAGGCGGTCCGCCGCGAGCCGCTGAACGCGGTGGTGTGGGTCGCGCTGACGCGACTGCAGGTGGCACGCAAACAGGTTGGCGCGGCGCGCGTGTCCTGGGAGCGCGCCAGGCGGCTCAACCCGCACATACCTCGAGCCCTGCCGCCGCCCTATTGATGCCCCGACCCCGCAGCGGCCGCTGCCCGCTCCGGTTGCGCCGACGCCGCAGGGACCACGCGCCACTGGCGGAGGTAGAGGTCCCGGTACGTGACCGGCCCGCGCGGTCCCGGCACCCGGTCCACGTTGATCCCGGTCTCGGGAGCCTGTAGCAGCTTGAACCCGTCGAGCCACCGCGTGGACGCGTTCCAGAACGCCCCGGTGCCGCGGTAGCGCCCGAGGAACGCCTCGGCGGCTGCGGGGTCGTCGCCCGCGACCGCCGCGGCAAGGCCCGAGGTCACCTCGTTGGCCACGTCCGCTGCCTCCTCGGGCCCTCCGACCGGCGCGATCGTCACGTGGGCCTCGTTGCCCTCGTCGGTCGCCCACTCCTTGCCCAGTGGGTGATCGTGGGGAGGCAGCGAGGGGGCCACGCCCACGTCGTCGAGCACCGGCAGGATCGCCTCGAGAAGCGGCTCGTAGACGTCGTTCTGGATCAGGAGGAGGTTGAGCCGGTTGCAGACGCCGAGCCGGTCCAGGCTCTCGCGTACGAGGCCGGTCGCCCGTGACTCCTCGCAGCTCCGGTCCAGGTAGAGCACGCCGCCGCCCTCGGCGTGGGCCAGGATCCGGGTGCCGTGGCGCGCGCCGATGTCGGCCAGGTGGGCTGTGGTGGGGCCGCTGCCGCGCAGGATCACCAGCCTGATCAGGTCGGGGATCGAGACGAGCGCCTCGGCAGCGGCGCGATCCGGCGTCCGGACGATCTGGACGGCCTCGCGCGGCAACCCGGCCGCGGCGAGCCCGGGGGCGATCGCCAGATCCACGCAGGCGATCGAGGTGCGGATCGCGGCGCCACCGGTGCGCAGCACCCCGGTGTTGCGGGACTTGATCAGCTGCGAGGCCACATCGACGGTCACATTTGGGCGGGCCTCGTAGTTCGCACCCACCACACCGATCGGGATCCGGCGCTCGGCCACCCGCAGTCCGCTGTGCTCGCGCACCTCGCCCTCGTCGGGGAGCTGGGGCAGCCCTGCCAGTGCGCGGACCTGGGCCTCGATCGCCGCCAGCCGCTCCGCGTCCAGCCGTAGGCGGTCGCGCAGAGCACCCGTCAGATCGGTGGCCGCCTCGAGGTCCGCGGCGTTGGCTTCCAGGATCCGCTCGCTCTCGGCGCGCAGCGCGTCGGCGATCGCCACGAGCGCGGCGTCGACCGCCTCGTCGGACGCCGCGGCCATGGCGTCGACGGCGGAGCGGGCCGCCTCCGCGGCCTGTCGGACCTCTTCGAGCACCTGGCCCATCTTATGGGCGGCCGTCTAAGGTGCCGCGCTCATGGCAGCCCCCGCCGCGTGCCCGATCTGCGACGGGCAGCTCTCCCTGCTCCACGCCGGCACCGCGAGGGAGCTGGCGGCCCGCTCGCTGTCGCCGACCAACCACCGGACCGGCGAGCACGGCGACCTCTACCGATGCCGGGAGTGCGGGACCGTCCATCAGCCCTCGCTTCCGCGCGGCCCCGAGTTGGCGGACCTGTACCGCGCGATGCACGACGACGCCTACCTGGAGGAGGAGCCCGGGCGGCGCCGCACCGCCCAGCGACTGCTCGACATGATCGGCCGCTTCTCGCCGGCCGGCCGGCTGCTCGACGTGGGCTGCGGGCACGGGCTGCTCCTGGACGTGGCGCGCGCCCGCGGCTACGAGGTGGAGGGACTCGAGCTGTCCGCCGCCAGCGCGGCCTATGCGCGCGAGGTGCTCGGCCTGACCGTGCACGAGCGCACGCTCGACGAGCATGAGCCCGAGGAGGGCTACGCCGCGATCCTCCTCGCCGACGTCCTCGAGCATCTGGACGACCCGGTCGGGGCCATCCGGCGGTGCCACGACCTGCTGCGACCAGGTGGCGTCGTGTGCGTGGTCACCCCCGATCCCGGCTCGCTCACCGCGCGCCTCGCCGGCTCGCGCTGGTGGGCACTGCTTCCCGCGCACACCTTCCTGATTCCGCGCCGCACCCTCCGCGAGATCCTCACCGGGGAGGGACTGCTGATCTCGGACGACCTGGCCTTCGTGCGCTCCTTCTCCCTGCGCTACTGGCTCGAGGGCCTCGCCCAGCGCGGCGGCTCGCTTGCGGCGGCGATCCGAGCCCTGCAGCGGGCGATCCCGCGCCGCCTCACGCTCTCGCTGTCGCTAGGGGACGAGCGGGTGCTGCTGGCCCACCGCGCAGAGCTGCTGCGGTCACCGCACCCGCTGGCCTCGCCGCGCGGCCGCGAGCGCGAGGTGCACGCCGTGCTCCCGGCCTACGAGGCGGCGAGCACGATCCCGCAGGTGGCGGAGGAGATGCCGGGCGAGGCGGTGGACCGCGCCCTGCTCGTGGACGACGCGAGCTCGGACCAGACCACCGCGGTGGCGCTCCAGCACGGCTTCGACGTGATCACGCACCCCCGAAACCGCGGCTACGGCGCCAACCAGAAGACCTGCTACTCGCGGTCGGTGCTCGACGGCGCGGATGTGGTCGTGATGGTCCACGCGGACAACCAGTACGACCCCGCGCTCGTCCGCGAGATGGTGGAGCCGATCGAGCGCGGGGAGGCGGACGTGGTCATCGGCTCCCGGCTGCTCGAGGACGAGACCATCGCCGGCGGCATGCCGCGCTGGAAATGGCTCGGGAACCGCGCCCTCACCTGGGTCGAGAACCGCGCCTTCCGTCGCCGCTACTCCGAGTACCACACGGGCTACCGCGCCTTCTCCGCGGAGTTCCTGCGCTCCGTCCCGTTCGGACGCAACAGCGACGGCTTCGTGTTCGACCAGGAGATGTTCGCCCAGATCGTGGCCCGGGGAGCGCGGGTGGTGGAGCTGCCGATCCCGACCCGCTACTTCCTCGAGGCGTCGAGCGTCTCGTTCTCGGCCAGCGTCGAGTACGGGCTCCGCACGCTCGTGGTGCTTGCGCGCTACCGGCTCGACGAGCAGCGCCGGCTGCGCTGGCCGCTGCTGCGCCGTCCGGCGGCGCGCCTCAGCAGCCCTGCTCGGTCCGGGGCCGATCGAGCCTGAACACAACGATCCGGGCGGCTGGATGCAGCACGGCGACCGCGTGCGGGTCGCTGGCGGTCCACCTTGCCTCGCGCGTGGTGACGGACGAGAACGCGCCGAGGAGCTCGGGTGGCGTGATCACGAGGTAGCGGTAGCGCCCGGACGCCAGCTCCCGCCGCCATTCGGCGCAGGAGGGGATCGGCCCGAACGCACCGTGCGCCCCGCGCCGGCCCATGTACTGCACGCGGTTGGAGAGTTCGCGTCCGTAGAGCTGGTACTGCTTCGTCGAGCCCGCCACCGCTATCCGCTGGCGGTGCAGGCCGTTGGCCCACGCGTACGGGCCCGATGCGTACCGGTTGTCGAGGTAGTTGGAGGTGACCGCCCAGCCGATGGCGACGGCGGCGACGCCGGCCGCGGCGATGGCGACCGGGCGACGCGGCGCGCGGAACAGCCGGCGGCCGATGACCACCGCGGCGCCCAGGGCGATCAGGAGGACGGTCCGGCCGTCCACGTTGCCGGCGGCGACCGTGACCACCAGGGCGACGGCCACGACGGCGAGCGTCCAGCCGGACCGCGCCACCCGCTCGGCCGGTCGCGACAGCGGTGCCAGCGCCAGCCCGATCGCGAGCGCGCCCGCCGCGTAGCGCACCGTGAACTCGAAGAAGATCGGAAACCCTTCCGGCCCGTCGGCGGTGTTGGGCGTGAGCGCGTACGCGACGGCCGCGACCACGCCGGCCGCGCCGAACCAGCGCAGGGCGCGGCGCCCAGGCGCAGCGATCGCGAGCACGGCGCCGAGCGCGGCGAGTCCCCCGATGCCCCACCAGAGCGGGCCGAGCGCGTCGTCGAGCTCCGGGACGAGCACGTCGCTCCAGACCTTGAAGTTCGTGGCGTAGTGCGCGAGCGTCGTCCCCGGCGGGCGGGGCGGTGCTGGCAGGTTGAGGGGTCCGACGTGGATGTGCCACCAGGGCACGGGATTCCCGACCAGGATCAGGTTGCGCAGGTACCAGGCCCCGCCGCCGGCGAGCAGTCCCGCCGCCACGAGCGCCCACGCCCGCCCTCGCCTCCGCGCGGGAGCGCAGGCGGCGATCGCGATCCCGAGCGCGATCGTCGTCACTGCGAACGTGGGCTTGGTGCCCACGGCTAGCCCGGCGGCCACGCCCGCGAGGCCGAGCGCCGGGATCGACCGGCGGGGTTCGAGCGCGAGCGCCATCGCCGCGAGCACCAGCGCGGCGCCCACGATGTCGTTGTTACCGCTCCCTGGCCCCGAGGCGGCCAGGTTGGGCGCCGCGGGCAGGAGGGCGACCGCGAGGAGGACCAGTGCTCCCAGCCCCCGTGAGCGACCGAGCGTCCAGGCGGCTCCGAGCGCGAGCCCCAGCCAGCCGATGTTGAACAGCGGCGAGAGGACGTCGCTGCCCATGAAGAGGATGCCAGCCGAGTGCAGCAGCTCGGAGTTGAACGGCAGGAAGGTGTTGACGGGGTCGCCGGCCAGGAAGTGCAGGTGGTCGATCGAGTGGTCCTGCACGAAGCGGGCGGCGACCGGCTCGTGGTAGCGCAGCGTGTCGCTTCCGAGCATCCCGTGGTGGAGCGCGGAGATCGTGAGCGTGCCCCACTGCGCGGCAAGGAGCACGACGGCGGCGAGCGCGACGAGCCGGGCCGCAGGTCGCTCGCGGGGAGGCGACGGCCCCGGCGGCTGAGCGGCCGGCCGCAGCGGCGCGCGCCGGCCGTACCAGCGGAGGGCGAGGCCAGCGGCTGCCCAGGCGAGGGCGAGCGGGAGCGGGTAGAGCAGCGAGGCGAACCCGAGCGCCTCGGTCGCCAGCAGCGCGACCGCGACCGCGATCACGATCGCGGCGATGCGGGCCGCCCCGCACGACCATCCGGGTAGCAGCCGGCGGCGCGCGGCGCGGGCGCCCACGGCGAGCGGCGCGACGGCGACCGCCAGGAGGACGACGCCGATGAGGTAGCGACCGAGGGTCAAGTGGCGCCGTCTCGCCGGCCCTCGATCAGCTGCCGGAGGAGCTCCGCCTGCCGCGAGCGGTCGGCGTTTCGCTCGACCCAGGCGCGGCCGGCGCGGCCCATCGCCAGGCGACCGCCGGGCGCCATGCCGAGCACCTGCCCGAGCGCGGCCGCGAGCGAGTCGCTGTCGCTCGGAGGAACGAGCCGGCCCCGATCGGCGCCCACCATCTCCGGTATCCCGACCTCCTCGCTGGCCACCACGGGCACCTCGAGCGCCATCGCCTCGAGGATGGCGACCGGCGTGCCGTCGCGGTCCCCGTCCGGCGCCACCATGCAGGGAAGCGCGAAGACGGAAGCCGACTCCACGAGGTCGCGTACCTCGCCGTGCGCCATGGCGCCCAGCAGCCGGACCGGCGCGCCGGTCTCGGCGATGAGGTCCTCGAGCGCCCGCCGCTCCGGTCCCTCGCCGGCGATCAGCACGGTGCGACCGCGGATGCGCGCCGCGGCGCGCACGAGCTGGTCGAAGCCCTTCTTCCGCACGAGCCGGCCCACGGCGACGATGGGGCCATCGGGGTCGTACGGCCTGCGTCTCCGGAACCGCCGAAGGTCGGCCCCCATCCCGATCACGCTGATCTTCGCGGCGTGCTCGGGCGCCACGGAGGCCAGGTGGCGGCGGTTGTACTCGCAGTTCGTGACGCAGAAGGCGGCATCCGCGAGGTTGGTGCGGATGGCCTCGGGGTCGCGGAAAACGTCGGTGGCGTGCGCCGAGAACGAGAAGCGGGTGCCGGACAGCAGGCTGAGGACGCGCGCGAGGTCGGCTGCCACGTCGGCGAAGTGCGCGTGCAGGTGGCGCGCTGCGGCCGCGTGCGGGACGAGCGGCGCGATCCGCGCAAGGGCGCGGGCCCGGCGGCCGTCAGGGGGCCAGAAGGGCTCGCGCATCACGAGGCGCGCGCAGGCGCGGGGATGCCGGCCGGCGAGCACTCCGAGCGCGGCGAGACGGCCAGCGGGCCCCCGGTCGGCCGGGTAGACGGCCGGAACCGCGCCGTCGTCCGGCTGGTGCGTGCCCGGAGCCAGCGCGAGCACCTCCACCGCGACGCCGCTCGACGCGAGCTCGCCGATCTCGCCCGCCACGAAGGTCTGGGACAGCTCGGGGTAGCGCTCGAGGACGTAGAGGACCGGGCCGGCGCTCACGCCGGCGCGCCCTCACCCGGTACCGGCGGGACCACGACCGGGGTCGGCCGGATATAGCCGCCCACCTCGCCCAGCAGCTTGCGCTCCTGCGCGAGGGTCACCGCTACGTACAGGCCCAGGAAGAGGACGACCTGCGCGATCGCCTCCGTGCCGCCGCGGGAGCCGCCGTCCGCGAGCCGCCAGAGGAGCACCGCGGAGCTCGCGGCGAAAGCGGGCACGGCGGCTCGCGCGATCAGGGCCCCGAGCCGCAGCTCCGGCAGGAGCCGCTTCACGTACAGCGCGCGCGTCCCGAAGGCCGCCGCCATCACCGCGAACATGCCGAAGGCGAACCCCTTGATGCCGGTGGCGAACAGCAGCGGGATCGGCACAGCACAGAAGGCGGCCAGCGACGCCAGGGCGTACACGGCCTGGGGCCGGGAGACGCCGACCGCGCGGTAGAACGCGGTCCAGTTGAACCCCAGCTGGTGGACGGCGGTGGTCACGCCGAGCACCTGGAGCAGCACCGTTGCCGGCTCCCACTTGCTGCCGAGCACGAATCGCACCAGGTCGTGCGCGAACAGCGCGAGCCCGGCCCCGAATGCGAGCGCCCATATGGCGGTGAGACGGTTCGACTTCTCGAACAGCTCGGTCATGGTCGAGCGAGCGTCCTTCACCGCGCAGATCGCGGGGTAGATGGTCGCGGTGACCGCGCGGTCGGCGCGATCCGCGTACTGGGTGAGCGTCATGGCGAGAGTGATGAAGCCCGCACCGGCGAGGCCGAGCTTCTCGTCGAAGGCGAAGACCTGCCCTTGGCGGATCACGAGCCCGGCCACCGCGGCGACGAGGATCGGCCACGAGAAGCGGGCGTAGCGGCGGACGCTCGCACCGTGCACCCGCAGGCGCAGCGGGTAGGGCGAGCTCCGTATCGCCACCCATGCGGCGAGCAGGTTGCCCGCGAGGGCGCCGAGCACCAGCCCCCAGACACCCACCCCGGCCGCCACGAGAGTGACCGTCGCCGCGAACGTCGCGAGCGGGACCACGGCCTGGACGGTCCGCTGGCGGACGAACTCCATGCGCCGGAAGAACACCCAGGCCGGCGACTGGAGGGCGAACGCGATAGGCAGGTAGGCCAGCCCGAGCATCAGCGGCGCGAGTCGCCACGAGCCGTAGACGGCGGCGATCGCAGGGGCCAGCATCGCCACGAGCAGCGCGAAGGCGACCGAGAGGATGAGCTCCACGGTGAACGCGCGCTGGAAGGCGAGCTCCTGGTTCTCCTCGTCCTGCTGCACGTACTGCTCGTCGATTCCAACCTGCTTGAGGGTGAGAAGGGTCATCACGGTCACGGATACGATTCCGTAGAGCCCGATGTCGGACGTGGAGAGCAGCCGGGCGACCACCACGTTCTGCGCGATAGTGACCGATTCCACGACGACCAGGAAGCCGCCATTCACCAGCACGCCCCGTGCCGTGCGACGGCGCAGCTCGGCGCGCGGGAAGCTGAACCGGGTGGACGCCACCGCGCTGAGCTTAACCCTGGAGTGACGCGCTCAGACGAGGCTGGCGATGCTCCGGAGGTGAGCGTGGTCGTCCCCACGCGCGACCGCTCGGAGCGCGTCCGGGTGGTCCTCGACGCGCTGGCCGGACAGACACTCGCGCGCGACCGGTTCGAGGTCGTCGTCGTGGACGACGGGTCGGCAGCCCCCCTTGCGCCCTCGGGCGCGGACAAGCTGCTGAAGCACGACTCTCCGCGCGGCCCGGCGGCTGCGCGCAACACGGGCTGGCGCGCAGCGCGGGCTCCGCTCGTGGCCTTCACCGACGACGACTGCCGCCCCGAGCCCGGCTGGCTCGAGGCGGGCCTGCGGACGCACCGGACGAGCCCCGGATCGATCGTGCAGGGGCGCACCCGGCCCGAGCCCGCCGACGAGCCCATCCTCGACCGCCCTCACTCCCGGTCCATCCGGGTGGACAGCCTCGGCCCGTTCTTCCAGACCTGCAACGTGTTCTACCCGCGTGAGCTGCTCGAGCGCGTGGGCGGCTTCGACGAGCGCATCCCGACGCCGTCCTCCGAGGACGCGGACCTGGCGCTGCGGGCGCTCGCGTCCGGCGCTGGCGCGATGTTCGCAGAGGACGCGCTCGTGAACCACGAAGTGGTCGTCCGCTCGCTCGCGGAGGCGGTGCGGTTCAGCACCCGCTGGCGCACGCTGCCGGCGCTGGTCGCTCGGCACCCCGAGATCCGCCCCGCCTTCACCTGGCACGGATGGGTGTGGAGGGAGACGCACGCCCGGCTGCTCATGGCGCTTGCGGGCATCGCGCTCGCGCGCGTGCACCGGGCGTTCCTCGTCTGGTGCGTCCCGTACGTCACGTTCCGCCGCGGGTGGCGGCCCAGTGCGTTGCGGCGAGCGCTCGCCGAGCTCCCGGGCCTGGCGGCGGTCGATGCCGCCGAGGTCCTGGTCCTGGCCGGGGCCAGCGCGCGCGAGCGGACGCTGCTCCTGTGAGGCCCCCATGGTCGAGCTGACCGTCGTCGTGCCCACCTTCGACCGGGCCACGGTGCTTCCCCGCTGCATCGACGCGCTCGCGGCGCAGCGTCTCGACAAGGAGGTGCAGGTGGTCGTCGTGGACGACGGCTCCACCGACGGGACCGCCGAGCTGCTGCGCTCGAGGACCGACGTGGAGGTGCTGCGCATCGAGCACCGGGGCCGCTCCGCGGCCCGGAACGCGGGCCTCGAGCGGGCCCTTGGCGAGGTGGTGCTGTTCATCGACGACGACGTGGTCGCGTCCGACGACCTCCTTCAGCGCCACCTCGACCACCACCGCCGCCGGCCCGAGGGCCACGAGGCCCTGGTGGGCCGCGTGACGTGGGCGCCCGACATCCACGTGACGCCGCACATGCGGTGGCTCGAGCGCGGCGGGCCCCTGTTCGCGTTCGACACGATCGAGAACCCGGACAACGTCGACTGGCGCCACTTCTGCACGGCGAACGCGTCGGTCAAACGGT
>VAWV01000165.1:481-10360 GCA_005883295.1 Actinomycetota bacterium | reverse complement strand
CACGACTACCCGCGCGGCGGCATCGCGCAGCCGGGCCTGACGGCGGGGACCTGCCTGCGCAAGGACTTCGCGTTCTCCGAGGAGCGCTCGCGCGCGCCGGGGATGCTCCTCGCCGTCTCGCGGGTGCACGAGTCGGTGCCGCTGTTCCTGGTCGAGGGGCTCAAGCGGCGGCTGGGCGGCTCGCTCCGGGACTGCAAGGTCGCGGTCCTCGGGCTCACCTTCAAGCGCGACTCCGACGATGTCCGCGACTCGCTGTCGATCAAGCTCATCCGGCTCCTGGAGCGCGAGCTCGCCCACGTCGCGCGCCACGACCCGTTCGTCGCCGAGGGCACCGAGTCGCTCGACTCGGCCCTGGCCGGCGCGCGCGCCGTGATCGTCGCGACCAACCACTCCGAGTACGACGACCTCCTGCCGCGGCTCCCGGCCGACGCGCTGGTGGTCGATCCCTGGAACGTGACCGGCACCGGGCAGGTGTTCGCGCAGGTCCAGGAGCTCGCCCGGGCGCGCGGCTAGCGCGTGACGACCGCCACGCAGAAGCGGTACACGCTCGTCGCCGCGATCCTCGGCACGGCGATCGTCTTCGTCGACGGGACGGTGGTGAACGTCGCGCTGCCCGCGATCAGGCGCGACCTCCACGCCGGACTCGCCACGCAGCAGTGGGTGATCGAGGCCTACCTGCTGATGCTCAGCTCGCTGATCCTGATCGGCGGCTCGCTGAGCGACCTCTTCGGCCGCCGCCGGATCTTCCTGCTCGGGGTGACCGGCTTCGGCGCCACCTCCATCCTCTGCGCGGTCGCCCCCACGGCCACGCTCCTGGTGGTCGCGCGCGGCCTGCAGGGCGCGGCCGGCGCGCTGCTCGTGCCGAGCGCGCTGGCGGTGATCGTGGACACGTTCGACGAGGACGAGCGCGGCGCGGCCATCGGGTCGTGGACGGCGTGGGGCGGCGTGTCCACGCTGGTGGGGCCGTTCCTCGGAGGGCTGCTCGTGCAGACGGTGTCCTGGCGGCTGGTGTTCGCCGTCTCGCTCGTGCCGGTGGCCGGCGCCTTCTACCTGATCCTCCGGCACCTGCCGGAGCACCTCGACCGCAGCGTGCACCGGCACGTGGACGTGCCGGGCGCGGTCCTGTGCGCCCTTGGGCTGGCGGGCATCGTGCTCGGCCTGATAGAGGAGCCCACGCGCGGGTTCGGCAACCCGGTCGTGGCCCTGCCGCTCGTGGTCGGTGTCGCGGCGCTCCTCCTGTTCCTGTGGCAGGAGCGGCGGGCGCGCGACCCGATGCTCCCGCTGTCGCTGTTCCGCAGGCGCAACTTTGCAGCCGGGAACGGGGCGACGCTGATGGTGTACGCCGGCCTCGGGGCCGCCACCTTCTTCCTGCCCGTCTACCTCCAGCAGGTTGCGGGCTACCGGCCCATCGCAGCCGGGCTCGCCCTCGTGCCGGTCACAGTCGTGATGTTCGCGCTGTCGCGGCGCTTCGGCGCGCTGGCCGATCGGCTCGGGCCGCGGCTGTTCATGAGTGTCGGGCCGCTGGTGGCCGGGGCGGGCCTCCTGCTGCTCATGCGCGCGGGCCGCCACACGCCCTATGTCGGGACGGTCCTTCCGGCCATGGGCCTCTTCGCGATCGGGCTGTCGATCACGGTGGCGCCGCTAACGGCCGCCGTGCTCGCGGGCGTGGACGAGGAGCACGCGGGCGTGGCGTCGGGGGTGAACAACGCCGTCGCACGCGTGGCCGGGCTGCTCGCGATCGGCGCCGTGGGCGCGCTCGTCGCCTCGCAGTTCGGGTCCACTCTGGACGATCGCGTCGCCGGCGTTCCCCTCGATCCCCAGGCCAGGGCGGCGGTCCATCGCGCGCGCTCGCGTCCGCTCACGACCGACGTCGCCCGCGGGCTGCCCACCAAGGAGCGGGCCACGGTGGCGCGCGCGCTCGAGGACGCGTCTGTGGATGCGTTCCGCGTCGGGATGCTTGCCTCGGCGCTCGTCACGATGCTGGGCGGCGTGGTGTCCGCGTTGGGCATCGAGAACCCGCGCCGCGCGCCCTGGGCGGCGCGCTGCCCGGGCGGCGCGATGGTCGGCGCGCACCGCGACGTGGGCCGGCGCAGTGCGCCGGTCGCCGAGCGGGCGTAGGGCTAGGGCTAGGGCTAGGGCTAGGGCTAGCCTTCGGCCATGGGGCGAGTGCTCGTCACGGGCGGTGCGGGGACGATCGGCGCCGCCGTGGTCAGGCGCCTGATCCGGGACCCCGAGTGGGAGGTGCGGGTCTCCGACCAGCTCGAGGCGCCGGCCTGGATGCGCGAGTCCTGCGAGATCCACACCGGCGACCTGCGCGATCCGGACGAGGCCGCCGACGCGGCCGCCGGCTGCACCCACGTGATCCACCTGGCGGCGATCGTCGGCGGCATCGGCAACTTCCACCGCTACCCGCACACGCTGCTCGAGGCCAACACCGCGCTCTACAACGCGGTCTTCCACGCGGCGCTCGAGGAGCGCGTCGAGCGGCTCGTCCACGTGTCCTCGTCGATGGTCTTCGAGCGCGCAACCGAGTTCCCGACCACCGAGGCGCACATACGCGACACGGGCATCCCCCAGTCCGCGTACGGGTTCTCAAAGCTCGCCGGCGAGGCCTACTGCCGCGCCCTGCACGCCGAGCACGGGCTGCCGTACACGATCTGCCGGCCGTTCAACGCCTACGGCCCCGGCGAGATGCCAGAGGACGAGCCCGGGCTCGCCCACGCCGTTCCGGACCTCATCAAGAAGGTGCTGGACGGGCAGCGCCCGGTCCAGATCTTCGGGTCGGGGCGGCAGACGCGGACGCTCACGCATGTGGACGACGTCGCCGAGGGGATCGTCGCCGCGATGTCGCATCCGGCCGGGGAGAACGAGGACTTCAACGTCTCGGCCCGGGAGGAGCTGACCGTGGAGCAGATCGCACGGCTCGTCTGGGAGGCCTGCGGCGAGCGGCCGGAGGACTTCCTGCTCGAGCGGCTGCCGCCGTTCGAGGTCGACGTGCAGCGGCGCTGGCCGTCGGTGGAGAAGGCGCGCGAGCTTCTCGGCTTCGAGGCGCGGATCGCCCCGCGCGAGGGGATCGCTCAGACCGTCGAGTGGCTGCGCGGGCAGCGGGCGACAGCGGCGACCGCGTGAGCGGCGAGCCGAGCGCCGCCGCCGACTTCTACGACGCCGCGTACCGCTCCGCGGGCGAGCGTGGCGCGCGGTGGCGCGAGCTCGGCGCCGCGGGCAAGGCCGACCATGTGGAGCGGCTGCTTCGGGTGCGCCCCGATCAGCTGGTGGAGATCGGGTGCGGGGACGGTGCTCTGCTCGCGGAGCTCGGGCGCCGGGACGCGGCTAGATCGCTCCACGGCTTCGACGTATCGGAGGAGGCCGTGCGCGCGGCGCGCCGGCGCGGATTGCGATCGGTGGACGTGTTCGACGGCCAGCGCGTGCCGGTGGCCGACGACGCGTTCGACGTGGCCGTCCTCTCGCACGTGCTCGAGCACGTGGCCGACCCGGTGGCGCTCCTGCGCGAGGCCGCGCGCACCGCGCCGACGATCATCGTGGAGGTCCCGCTCGAGCGCAGCCTCTCGGGCCGGCGGAGGTCGCGGCAGGCGCTGTCGGAAAACGCCGGCCACATGCACACGTTCGGGCGCGCGGCGGTCAGGCGGATGGTGGACACGGCCGGGCTGCGGCTGGGCGCGGACCTGATGGACCCGCTGCCGGCGGCGGTTCACCTCTTCTTCGCCGAGACGCCGGGCGCACGGGTGGCCGCGAGGGTCAGGTCGGCGGTGAGGCGCGGCGTGTTCGCGGCCTCCCCCGCCCTCGCGGCACGGCTGTTCACCCTCCACTACGCCTGCGTCTGCACCCGCCCGTAGAGCGCCAGCAGATCCCTGGTGTAGCGCTCGGCCGAGTGGCGCCGGCGAGAGAGCGCGCGGAGCGCATCGCCCTCCGCGCGGCGAAGGGCCGGATCGCCCCACAGGCGGGTCATGGCAGCGGCCAGCGCGTCCGGGTCGCGGCGCGGCACGCAGCGGTCCTCGCCGAGGATCTCGGGTAGGGAGCCCGTCAGCGAGGCCACCACGGGGACGCCCGCGGCCATGGCCTCGAGCGCGGCGAAGGGCATCACGTCCGGACCCACAGACGGAACCACGACCATCGCGGCACTGGCGATCAGATCGGCGGCGTCGCCGCTCGAGACCCGGCCCAGCAGCTCCACTGGGGCGCCCGTGCGGGTGGCCAGGGCGCGCAGCTCGCCGCGGAGCGGGCCGTCACCCGCGACCCGGAGCGGGACCCCGGACCGGGCCGCGGCCTCGATCGCGATGGCGGGCCCCTTCTCGGTCGAAAGGCGGCCGGCGAACAGCGCGTAGGTCCCCGTCCCCGGATCCGACGGCGTCCCGTCCGGCACGTAGTTGGGGATCACGTCGAGCCGCTCGCCCGGGACCCCGAGGCGAACGAGCTGCTCGGCGGCGAACCGGCTCGGAGTGACGAAGCGGTCCACTGCCCGCATCACGGCCGGCTGGTGGAGCGCGAGCCCTGCCGTGTACGCGGCGGACTCCGGCAGCGAGCCGCGGCAGTTGAAGGCGAGGCCAGGCAGCGTGAACCGGCGACGGCACCGGAAGCAGGTATCGCCGTCGCGGAAGGCGACGGCGATCGAGCAGAAGAGGCGGAAGTTGTGCAGGTGCAGGACCACGCCGGCGCCGCTGGCCCGCGCGGCCTCGAGCGCGCGCGGCCCGAACAGCGGGTTCATGTTGTGGACGTGGACCACGGTGGCCCGGAGCTCCCGGGCCGCGGCCGTTACGTCGTCCGGCCGGTCGCCTCCGCGCAGGAGCGCGCTCGCGGCGCGAAAGCGGGTGGCCTCGCCGGAGTCGCGCTGGAGGGACGCGTGGGTTACCCGAGCTGCGCGCAGGGCCGCGAGCTGCAGCTCCACGGCCCGCTCCTCGCCACCCGCGAGGCGGTAGCGGTTGTGCACCACGAGCACGCGCGGCTCGCTCACCGCGCCTCGATCCCGAGCGCCGGCAGGACCTGCTCCGCGACGACCCGACCCACCGCCTCCTCCCTGTAGGGCCGGAGCAGCTCGAGCGCGCGCTCGCGGTAGTCGCGCCGGCGCTGGTCCTCGAGCGCGAACCCGGCGCGGATTGCGGCAGCAAGCGCCTCGGCCGACCCGTCCTCGGCCACCAGGTCCGGCGCCAGCTCACGCGCCAGCGGGAGCGCCTCGAAGGAGCCCGGCGTGGGGACCGTCACGACCGGCGTGCCCGCGGCCAGCGCCTCCATCGGAGCGACCCCGAAGTCCTCCCAGCGCGAGGCGTTCAGGAAGAGCCGCGCCCGGCGCACGAGGTCGAGCCAGCGCTCACGGGGCAGCGCACCCGCCCACTCGACATCGTCGGGTGCCGCCCTGCCCACGCGCCGCAGCCAGGCGATCGCCCTGACGCGATCGACCCCCCCCACGACCAGGCGCGCGCCCGTGGGCGCTGCGGCAGTCCACGCGCGGCAGAGGACGTCGAGCCCGCGCTTCCTCGGGTAGCCGGCGTAGGCGACGGCGTCCACGTCGCGGTAGGAGGCGCCGTCGATCTGCTCGACCGGGATGGGGACGCGGGCGACGGGCGGCCGTGCGCCGTCGACCGCAACGGCCGCGCCGTGGCTGACCGGCATGAGGATCGCCGCTCGGTCCAGAACCGCCCGCTCGCGCCGCCGCTGCCAGAGCCCACCCGTTCCCGGGCGATTGAGCGCGGCGATGGCATCGAAGCGGATCCCGTACGGCACCGCCGGCCGCTGGAGGAGGGCCGCCGTGATCGTGGAGTACACGACCGCCCGCGCGTCGACAGCGCGGGCCGACCGGCGCGACGCGAGCGCCTCCACCAGGTCGGTGACCGCCAGGTGCCGTCGGAGCTGACCGGCCCAACCGATCCGCACCGGGACCACCTGACAGCTGGCGCCGGCGCGCCGCACAAGCGCCGCAAAGGCCTCGTCCGAGCGCTCGAGGCCCGGTGTCGTGCCCAGCGAGACGAGCGCGATGTCCGCTCCTCCGCTCAAGGTGGCTGAGGGTAACCTGCGGGCGTGCAGAGACCGGTCGTATCGGTTGTCGTTCCGACGCGCGATCGCGCCGCCTATCTCGACGTCACGCTGCGGTCGCTCCAGCGCCAGGAGCTGCCCGATCCCTACGAGGTGATCGTGGTGGACGACGGGACCGACGGGGCCGCCTCCGCCGTGGCGGAGCGCACTGGCGCGCGGCTCCTGCGGCCCGGCGGTCGCGGCCCGAACACCGCGCGCAACGCGGGGATCGCGGCCGCGGAGGCGGAGCTGATCGCGCTGGTCGACGACGACGTGGAGGCCCCGCCGGGCTGGCTTCACGCGGTGGTCGAGGGCGCCGCCCGCCACCCGGAGGCCGACGCCTTCGGCGGCCCCATCAGGGCGCGCCTGGAGGGACCCGCGCCGCGCGCCTGCGGGCGCGAGGACGCCCCGATCACGTCGCTCGACCTTGGCGACCAGGACCGCGAGGTGGATCTCGTGTGGAGCGCGAACATGGCTCTGCGGCGCGCTGTGTTCGAGCGCATCGGGCCATTCGACGAGCGCTTCTCCACCGGCGGCGACGAGGAGGAGTGGCTGCGCCGCCTCAGGGCGGACGGAGGACGCGTGGTCTACCTCGCCCAGGCCGGCCTGGACCACCGGCGTGCCGGCGACGACGCGCGCCTGCGCTCGCTGATGCGCGGCGCCTACCGGCGGGGGCGCAACATGCGCGCGTACGACTCCCTGCGCGAGCGCGCGCCCGGGCTCGGCGGCGAGCTGCGCGTGCTGGCTGGCTGCGGGTGGCACACGGTGAGACGCGCGTGCCCGCAGGGGCTGGTGATGTGCGCCCACTCGGCGGGCCGGCTGGCGGAGGCGGTTCGGCCGAGCGCGCTCCGGTGACCGGACCGCCTGCCCGGGAGGCCTTCCTCTCGGGAAAGCAAGGTCGCGGGGGCGGCCCGTTCTCGCGCGTGGAGGACGTGGTTCTCGACGCCTGGCTGGCGTTCGCGCGAGCCGGGGCGCGGCTCGACGAGCTCGCCGACGGAATGCCGTCGCGCGACGTGCTGGTGCTGTCGATCTACCGGCCTGACACGGACGCGCTCCGCCGCGCTCTGGGCGAGCTCCGTCGTACCCGCCACTCGCTCCGCACCGCCCTCGGCGCGATGGGCAACCCGGATCCGGCGCTGGCGGACGAAACCGTGGCGGCCGGGCTCGCCCGCGGCAAGTTCGCGAACCTCAACACCGTGGCCGACGCAGCCGGCGGGGGCGGCGCCCACTGGATCGTGGTCGTGGACGACGACGTGGCTCTGCCGGAGGGCTTCCTCGACCGCTTCCTGGCCGTCTGCGAGCACCTGGACCTGACGATGGCCCAGCCCGCCCAGACCCGGGCGAGCCACGCCGCGTGGCCGGTCACACGGCGCCGCGGTGGATCGATGGCGCGCGAGACGCGGTTCGTGGAGATCGGTCCCGTCACGTGCTTCCGGCGGGATGCCTGGGGCGAGCTCGCGCCGTTTCCCGCGCTCCGGTTCGGGTGGGGCCTCGACCTGCACTGGGCCGCGATCGCGGCTGAGCGCGGCTGGCGGCTGGGGGTGATCGACGCCCTCCCCGTCCGGCACGAGCACGCGGCGGTCGCCGCCGCCTACTCCTCCGACGACGCCATCGAGGAGGCGCGCTGGTTCCTCGCCGACCACGCGTTCGTGGACAGCATGCGCGTCTCCCAGACCCTGCGCGTCCACCGTCTCCCATGAGGGTCTGCGTGGTCGCGGAGTACTACCCGCGCCGGCGCGATCCGGTGCTTGGGGTGTGGGCGCACCGCCAGGCGCTCGCCGCACGCGACGCGGGCGCCGAGGTGAGGGTGCTCGCGCTGGAGCGCCCGCTCCCGAGCACGGCCGCCGTGCGCGGTGCCGCTCGGGCGCGCGTGGGCCCTCTGGCTCGCGAGCTTCGCGGTTTCCTGCGCCAGCCGGGGCGCGAGGTGCGCGACGGCATGGAGGTCCGGTACGTGCGCTTCGTCTCGCCGCAGCGGGACCGCGCGTACGCACGGTGGCACCGGTGGGCGGGCAGGCCGCTCGCGCGCGCGCTCGGCCGATTGCACGGAGAGTGGCCGTTCGACGTCGTGCACGCGCATTACGCGCACCTCGCCGGGGCGGCCGCGCTGCCGTGGACACGGAGGGCAGGCGTGCCGCTGGTGCTATCGGTGCACGGCGGCGACCTGCTGGCGCCCACGCTCTCGTCCGGGGACGCTCGGGACACGATCGCGGGCGTCCTGCGAGGGAGCGCGGTCGTGATGTGCAACAGCCGCGCGACTCTCGAAGCCGCGGCTGCGCTGGCCGGGTCGAGCGATGCGATGCGCGTCGTGTACCCGCCGGGCACCCCGGCGCCGGAGCCCGCGCCGGCCCGGCGCCCGTGGGCGGCGATCGCGACGCTGGGGCACGTCATCCCGCGCAAGCGGCACGCGGACGTGCTCGAGGCGATCGGCCTGCTCGCGGAGCGGATACCGGGGCTCCGCTGGGTGGTGATCGGGGACGGGCCGGAGCTGCCGGCGCTGCGCGAGCGGGCGCGCGAGCTGGGGGTGGCGGATCGCGTGGAGTGGCCGGGTCAGCTCGAACCGGCGGAGGCCGTCGACGAGCTTGCCCGGTGTCACCTGATGACCATGCCGAGCGTGGACGAGGCCTTCGGCGTGGCCTACGTGGAGGCGATGGCGTGCGGGGTGCCGGCGATCGGCAGCGCGGGCGAGGGCGGGCCGGAGGAGATCGCCGCGGCCGGGCCGGGCATGCTGCTCGTGTCCGCTCGCGACCCCAGCGCGCTCGCGGACACGATCGCGTCGCTGCTCGGCGATGGTGCGCGGTGGGAGGAGCTCGCGGCCGCGGCCCGCCGGACCGCCGCCGAGCGGTTCGGGATCGAGGCGTGCGGGCGCGCCACGGTCGACGCCTACCGCGAGGCGCTGTCGCGATGAGCGAGCACCCCGTGGCGCTGGTCACGGGCGAGGTGCCGGCGTACCGCCTCGAGCCGTTCCGCCTGCTCGCCGAGGCCGAGGCGCTCGAGGTCCTGGCGTGGCGCACCGGGAACCCGACCCAGACTGGCGCGGCGCGCCTTGTGGCGTCCGGGCGCCACCGTGCCGTGATCTGCGGCCTGGGCGGCCGGGTGGCCCTTCCAGCCGCATACCTGGCCGCCCGCCGCGCGCGCATCCCCTTCATCCTCTGGGCGTCGCTCTGGGCACACCCCCGCACGCCCGCGCACGTGCTCTCTTACCCCCTCATGCGGCGCATCTATCGCGGCGCCGACGCGGTCGTCACCTACGGGCCGCATGTCTCGCGCTACGTGGAGCGGCACCGGGGCATGCGCGGCGCGGTCTTCATCGCACCTCAGGCGTGCGCGCCGGAGCTCGCCGCGCCGGCCAGCCCCGACGAGGCGCGGGCGTGGCGCACGCGCATCGGTGTCCACGAGGATGGGTTCCTCGCGCTGTTCGCCGGCCGGCTCGCCCGCGAGAAGGGAATCGAGGTCCTCCTGGAGGCCTGGCGGCAGAGCGAGATCACCGGGACGCTCGCGCTGGCGGGGGACGGTCGCGGTCCGTCCGCGCCCGGCGTGGTCCGCCTGGGCTCGCTCGGCCCGCAGGAGCTTCGGGGCCTGTACGCGGCGGCCGACACGCTGGTGCTGCCCTCGATCCGAACCGCAACTTTCACCGAGCCGTGGGGCTTCGTGATCAACGAGGCGATGCATCAGGGAACGCCCCCGATAGCAAGCGACGCCGTGGGCGCGGTGGCCGGTGGGCTCGTCCGCGACGGCCGCAACGGCCTCGTGGTGCCCGCGGGCGACGCCGCCGCCCTGGCCGCGCGGCTCCGTGCGCTCGCCGGAAACCCGCAGCTGCGGGAGCAGCTGGGGACCGCGGCGCGCCAGGACGTGGCC
>VAWV01000165.1:0-408 GCA_005883295.1 Actinomycetota bacterium | reverse complement strand
TGATAGCTTCGCCCGCGCAGACCGTGAGCCGAATCCTGAAAATCGCGCCGCTTGCGGCCACATTTGATGCGCTGGAGCTGCCGGCTGCGGCTGTAGCGGACTACCACCAGGTCATCCAGGACTGCAACAACGACGGCAAGCTCGACCGTCACTACAACCACCACGACCTGAGCGAGGCGCGCAAGCACCTACCGACGGACGTCAGGGAGTACATGGACTGCGCGGCCGTGATCGAGGCGGCGCTGGTGAACGGCGGAGGCGGCACGAGCACGGGCGGCGGCCCGCACTCCGGTGGAGGCTCCGGCGGCAGCGGTGGCGGCGCGGCCACCTCCGCGGGCGCGACCGGCACGCACGCGGGCGTGGCCTCGCTGAACCGCGACACCCAGGCCCTCCACAACCACCGGCCGT
>VAWV01000256.1 GCA_005883295.1 Actinomycetota bacterium | reverse complement strand
TTCGCAGGTAGCTGTCGGCCATATGCGACGCGAGCGCGCCGACGATGCCGTCGCCCAGCTTCTCGCGGCCGGGGCACGGCAGGCTTAAGCCGGTCTCACCCACCCGCGAAACGAGGCGCATCAGCTCGCTGATCTGCCCGTCGGCCGTTTCGAACAGTTGGTCGCCACGTTCGCTCATGGGATCCTGCTCAATGGCGGGTTGCAACGGCCGCCGGCTGGGCGTGGCCGTGGTGCGCGCCCATCGGCTCGTTCATCATCCGCAGCATCGCGAGACCGCCGCCCTTGCGGAAGTAGCGCGCGACGAGCACCGCGGCGAGCACCAGGAAGACGATGTTCAACACCGTCGTGTAGTTCCAGCTCACCCCGGCATTGGTCACGTTGGCGTGCCGCGCCCCGGTCGGCTCGAGACCCACGACATTGAAGAAGAGGTCGACGATCAGTCCCGCGGCGGCCATCGTGGCGTAGAAGGTGACGAGCAGGAACGCGGCCATCCGCCGCCCGTAGTACTTGCGGTAGATGTTGAGGACCGGGAGGATGATCAGGTCGGCGAAGATGAACGCGAGCACGCCGCCGAAGCTGATCCCGCCGTTCCACAGCACTGCGGCGAGCGGGACGTTGCCGATCGAGCAGACGAATGACAGCATCGCCACGAGCGGGCCGATCAGCGGCCCCCAAACGGTGGCCAGCGCCCCGTGGCCTTGGAGGAACAGGCCCTGCCAGAACGAGTTGGGCACCCAGGCGGCGAGCGCGCCGGCGATCAGCAGGCCGCCGAAGATGTCCATCCAGACCGCCGCCCAGTCCATCACGAAGTAGTTGCTGATCGCGGTGAAGCCCCGCGGGGAGCGGATGCGCTGCCAGAGCGTGCCCTCCCCCGTGACGCTCATGTCCATCTCGACGTGTCCCTCCATCCGCCCGAGCACGCCACGGTCGGCCTGCTCGCGGGCCTCCTCAACCATGCGCGACTTGAGGAAGCGCCGAAACAGCAGCGCCATCAGCGCGATCATGATCGGGCCGCCGACGAACTCGCCGGCGGTGAACTGCCAGCCGATCAGGACCGCGAGGATGATCCCGAGCTCGACCACGAGGTTGGTGGAGGCGAACTGAAACGCCATCGCGGCGGTGAAGTCCGCGCCCTTTCGAAACAACGAGCGGGCGAGCGCGACCGCGGCGTAGGAGCACGACGAGGACGCGGCACCCAGACCCGCTGCGACCGTCAGCGTGCGCGGCGAGTCGTCGGGTAGCAGCCGGCGCATCTGCTTCTTGCTGACGACCGCCTGCACGGCGCCCGAGAGGGCGAACCCGAGGATCAGCGCCCACAGGACCTCCCAGGTCATCCCGAACGCGAACTGCAGCGCGTCGGCGATTGCCTCCACGATTTTCGCGAGGGAGCGGCTCCAAAGTTCGTTCATGTCAGCTCCTTGGTTTGCTGCGACTGTTGGCCGCTTCGGGCGGCGTCGTTGAGGTTCCGCTCACGACCGTTCCGTCGCGTCTAGGGCGCCAGAGTCGTGTCCCCAGTCGGGCGCTTTTGCTGACTCGGGTTTGCGCGCGATGCCGCGCTCTCGGCCGCGGGCGGATCGCTCAGGGCCGGGCTGCAGCGCTTGACTCGGGTGGCAGCGCGTGCTCGAGCTGATGACGGGAGCTGATGCCCAGCTTGCTGAAGACCTTGTGCAGGTGGTACTCCACGGTGCTGCGGCTGATGAACAGCCGCTCACCGATCTCGGCGTTCGAGACCCCGTCGCGTGCGAGCCGCGCGACCTGGGCCTCTTGAACAGTGAGGTCGTCCCTGGTCTCAACGGTGCGTTTGCGGACTCGCTGACCGGTGGCCAACAGCTCCCCCTTGGTGCGTTCGGCGAACGCCCCGGCACCCATCTCGGTGAACATCTGGTCGGCGGTGCGCAGCTGCTCCCGGGAGTCCACCCGGCGATTCGCGCGCCGCAGCCACTCGCCGTAGACGAGGTGGGCGCGGGCTAGTTCGGGCCGAAGCCGGGTGCGGCTCAATCGGTCGATCGCCTCGCGATACGAGCCTTCGGCGGCCTTGCCCTCGCCGAGCAGCGCCCGAGAGCGCGCGTGGATGCCCAACCCCCAGTCGGTCGCGCCGGCGCTTGTCGCCTCGGCGAGTTGCTCGAGCGCCTCGAGGGCAAGCTGGGTATTCCCGGTCCTCGTGGCCGCCTCGATCAGCTCAGGCAGCGCCCACGCGGAGACGAACAGCTCGGGCGCCTGCTCGCTGGCTCGTTGGGCGCTTGCGAGAGCCTTCTCGTAGCGGCCAAGACCGTTGTACAGGATTCCTGATACCAGTTGACACCATAGGATCCCCACGCCCTGCCCAGCAGCTGACGCGTCCTTTTCCACCATTTCGATCAGCCGGGAGGCCTCGGCTTCTGCCCCCCGAAAGCCGGCGAGCGATACGGCCGCGTAGCGGGCCAAGCGGGTCCCCG
>VAWV01000255.1 GCA_005883295.1 Actinomycetota bacterium | reverse complement strand
TGGGCAGCCGCTCGATATCGGTCATGTTGCGGCGCGTCTGAGGAGTGCTCCAAACGGCGACGCCGTAAACCTTGCCGTCGCGGAAGATGTCGCCCACCTCCTCGCCGGCGACCATCGTGGCCGCGGCCCGGCGCACGTCGCCGGGCTTGAGCCCGTAGCGGCGGGCCACCGGCAGCTTCACCGTGACCTGGATCTGGGGGACGTCCTGGTTCGGGTCGGGGTGGAGGTCGACCAGCCCGGGCACGCCCTCGAGCTTGTTGGTCACGTCCGCCGCCTCGCGGCGGAGGACCTTCAGCTTGGGTCCGAAGATACGCACGACCACGGCCTCGGTGGACCCTGCCAGCACCTCGTCGATGCGCTCCCGCAGGTAGGTCTGTACGTCGTGCGAGATGCCCGGGTTCTCGTTCTCGATCCGGCGGATCGCGCCGAGCGTCTTGCCGTAGTCGGCGTTCGGCGACATGCTCACCCAGTTCTCGCCGAAGTTCGAGCCTGCGATCTCCTCCCCGAGGAAGGCCTGTCCGATGTGCGAGCCGAAGTGGTCGACGCCGGGCACGGCCCGGATCTGCCGGCTCGCGCTGGTGATGCTCCGTACCTGCTCCGGTAGCGAGGTCCCCGGCTTCGTGATCCAGTGCATGAGGAACCCGCGCTCCTTGAAGGTCGGGAAGAGGTCCTGGCCCAGCCCGGGCAGCACGGCCAGCCCTGCGAGCCCGACGATCCCGACGGTCAGGTACGCGGCCCGCGGCCTGCGCACCACACGCGCCAGGAGCCCGCCGTACACGTCCTTCAGCCAGCGCACCATCGCCGGCTCGGCGCGCTTCAGCGAGGCCTTGTTCAGCAGGAGCAGGGCAAGGGCCGGGGTGAGCGTCAGCGCGATCACCATCGACGCGAGCACCGCAATCGAGTACGAGATCGCCAGCGGCCCGAAGAACGAGCCCGACAGCCCGCCCACGAACACGACGGGCAGCACGGCCACGACGTTGATGAGGGTGGCGTAGAGGATCGCGCTGCGGACCTCGAGCGACGCCGCGAGGATCAGCGGGGCGATCGCGATGGGGCTGCCGCGCTCGCGCCGCACGCGCAGGCGCCGCACGATGTTCTCGGTGTCGATGATCGCGTCGTCGACCACCACCCCGACCGCCACCGCGAAGCCCGCGAGCACGAGCGTGTTGATTGTCGTACCCCGCAGATCGAGGACGATCGTCGCCGCCACCAGCGACAGCGGAATCGTCACGAGGCTGATGAAGGCGGCGCGCCACTCGAGCAGGAACGCGACCAGCACGAGCACCACCAGGACGCAGCCGATGATCACCGCGAGGGTGAGGTTGTGGATGGCGAGCTGGATGAAGGTGGCCGGCCGGAAGATGTGCTTGTCGATGTGGATGCCCGAAAGGCCCGGCCGCATCTCGTCGAAGGCGTGATCGATGCCCTGGGTGACCGCCACCGTGTTGGCGCCGGGGAACTTCTCGATCACCATCAGCAGCCCGGGCCCGTTGTCCACGACCGCGTCGCCGATGAGCGGTGGGTGCCCGTAGGTCATCCGTGCGACATCCGCGATGCGAACGGTCTTGCCGTTCTGCTTTCCGAGCGGGACCTGTCCGAGGTCGTGCGGCCCGACGATCGGCAGGCTGGCATGGACCGGCAGGCGCTGGCTCGCGTTCTCGAGGAAGCCGCCCGTTCCCACGACCGAGCCCGTCGCGAAGCGCAGAAGGCCCGCGTCGAGCGCGTCGCCGGTGATGCTCATGACCTGTCTCAGCGTCACCCCGCGGGCCTGCATCCGGCGGGGCTCCGTCTGAACCTGCAGGACCTGCGGCTTCTCTCCCCAGATCGCGACGTTCGCCACGCCCGGCACGCGCAGGAGCCGTGCCCGGATCCGCCAGTAGGCGGTCATCGAGAGCTGCTCGGGCGTGAGGGTCTTCGAGCTCAGGCCCACGGCCATGATCCGGCTCGTGGCCGACACCGGCGGGTACATGCTCGGTGTGGTCACGAACGTGGGCAGCTGGGTGGCCGCCGTCTGGAGCCGCTCCTGCACGTAGCGCCGCGCCTGGAGCAGGTTCGTGCCGGATCTGAACAGCATCGTGATCGCCGTGAGCTGCGGGACCGACTCCGAGCGGATCGTCTCCACGTTGGGCACGCCGCTGAGCGCGTTCTCGAGCGGCACGGTCACGAACTCCTCCACCTCGGAGGTGGACAACCCGAGCGCCTCGGCCTGGACCTGAACCTGGACCGGCGCGAACTCGGGGAAGACGTCGAGCTTCTGGTGCCCCAGCTGCTGGGTCCCGAAGTAGACGAGTGCGAATGCCAGCCCGATGACGAGGAACCGGAATCGCAATGCCGACGCGACGATCAGCCGCACCGGCTTACCGCTCCTCTCCCTGAACCCCTGTCTCGGCGCCGTATAGCTCGTCCCCACCCACCGTGACCACGGACTCCCCGGCCGCCAGGCCCTTCCTCAGGTAGGCGACGGACCCTGAGATGCGGTCGACCTGGACCGGGTGGCGGATGTAGACGCGCGGGTCCGGGTTGGTGAAGACGGACGGGACGCCGTTCGCGTCGTACAGGATCGCCCCGTACGGCACCACGACCTCCCGGGCACCAGTTGGACTGGTTCGCGCGACGGCCCGGGTGGTCTGGACGCCGATCCGGGCGTCGGCGGCGGCCGAGAGCTCGACCCGCGTGAAGGGGGTCCCAGCGATGTGGGTCACCCGGGCGGGCTGCGTCCCCTGCTCGTCCTTCGACGACGAG
>VAWV01000164.1 GCA_005883295.1 Actinomycetota bacterium | reverse complement strand
CTCCTCCACGCCCTCGCCCTTGGCGGCCTCGGTGCGCACGATCGGCACCGTCCAGTCGCTCCGCGGCCCGAGCGACAGCACGCCGCGGATCTCGCGAACCATCGTGTCGGTCAGCGGGTGGTCGGACTTGTTGACAACGATCACGTCGGGGATCTCCATGACCCCGGCCTTCAGCGCCTGGATGGAGTCACCTGAGCCGGGCATCAGCACCAGCACGACAGTGTCGGCGTGGTCGATGATGTCCACCTCGGCCTGGCCCACTCCGACGGTCTCGAGCAGCACGTCGTCCTTGCCGGACGCATCCATCAGGAGCGCGGTCTGGAGGGTGGCCTCGGAGAGCCCCCCGAGCGAGCCGCGGGTGGCCATTGAGCGGATGAACACCCCCGGGTCGAGGAAGTGGTCGGACAGCCGGATGCGGTCGCCGAGCAGCGCGCCGTGCGTGAACGGCGAGGTGGGATCGATCGACAGGACCGCCACCTGGCGGTCGCGCGCCCGCGCGTTGCGGACGATCTCCCCGATCAGCGTGGACTTGCCGACGCCCGGCGGCCCGGTGAAGCCCACGACCGCCGCGCGGCCGGTCTTCGGGAACACCTCGCGCACCAGCGCCCAGCCCTCCGGATCGTCGTCCTCCACCAGCGAGATCGCGCGCGCGAGCGCCCGCTTGTCGCCCGCCAGGAGGCGCTCGGCTAGGTCGGCGGCTGCGCTTCCGAGCGGCGCCATGGGCGCGAATGCTACGGACGCCCCGGACTTATGATCGGCCTGTGGGAACCGAGACGACCGAGCTCGAGGAGCTGCGCGGCCCCGCGCCGGCCGGCCCGCCCGATGGCCTCCGTCCCGCTCCCGCGCCGCTCCACGGCGGGCCGCTCACGCTGCTGCGGTTCATGCGCCGCAACGGGATGCTCAACCGGAAGTACGCGTGGCTCGTCGTCCGTCTGCTCCGCCGCAAGCTGTTCGCCCGCCGGCTCTCGAGCGACGGCATCGCGTTCATCGGCCCGCGCGTGGCCCTGCAGATCGGCCGCCGCGGCCGCATCGAGCTGGGGCGGTGGTCGTGGCTCGGCCACGGCACGAAGATCCGCTGCCACGAGGGCGTCGTCTCGATCGGGACCAAGACCGTGCTCGGCCAGGAGTGCACGATCTCGGCCTACCAGCACGTGTCGATCGGCCGCGAGTGCGTGGTCGCGGATCGCGTGATGCTGATTGACTTCGACCACGGCGCGGTCGAGGTGGAGCGCCCGATCAGGCTGCAGGGGATCTACAAGCGCGACGTGCGGGTCGGCAACAACGTCTGGATCGGCTACGGCGCGTGCATCCTGCGCGGGGTGACGATCGGCGACAACGCGATCATCGGCACGAGCGCGGTGGTGACCAGGGACGTCCCTGAGAACGCGGTAGTGGCGGGAGTGCCGGCCCGGGTCATCCGGATGCGCGAGGCGCCCCGCTCCATGCGCTGGGAGTGAGCCGCTCCCGCAGGCGGTCGCGGTAGACCTCGACGGCGCGCGCTGCCACGTCCGACCAGTCGAACGTGAGCACGTGCTCGGATGCCTCGGCCACGAGGCGCTCCCGGAGGGAGGAGTCGGTCAGCAGGCGCTCCGCCATCTGGGCAAGCGAGTCCGGGTCCCGGGATCGGAAGCGCAGCCCTACGCAGCGCGACCAGACCGAACGGCTCGTAGATCGAGGGCACCACGCAGAGGTCGGAGATCCTGTACAGCGAGTGCAGCACGTCGTCGCCGATCCAGCCAAGGAAGACGCCGTGCTCGAGCAGGCCGAGCTCGCGCGCCTGCGAACGCAGCTCCTGCTCGTGGGTCCCCGATCCGGCGACGATGAAGCGCACCTTTCCCACCCGCTCGATCAGGCGGGGCAGCGCCTCCAGGGCGAGCTGGAAGCCCTTCTCGTACACCAGCCGGCCGACGAGCAGCACGAGCCGGTCGTCCGGCTGCGCGAACTCGCCCCGCAGCAGGTCGAGGTCGGCGACCGGCACGAGGTCGGTCGGGTCGATCCCGTTGGGGATCACCGTGATGCACTCGTCCTCGAGGCCGTAGATGTCGGCCACGTGCTCGCGCATGTACGACGAGCAGGTGATCACCCGATCCGCGCGGTTGGCCATCCACCTCTCCACGCCGTGGATGTGCGACTGCGGGTGCTTGTCGACCCAGCCCTGGTGGCGGCCGTACTCGGTGGCGTGGATGGTCACGACCAGCGGACAGCGGAACCGTTTCGCGAGGTGGTCGCCGGCCACGGCCACCAGCCAGTCGTGTCCGTGGACAATGTCGAAGTCGAAGCGATCGCCCAGCTCCACCCCGGCGGCGAGCATGTCCGAGTTCATGTGCTCGACCCAGGCCACGAACTCGGCGAGCTCGCGCGGACGCTCGGGCTCGCGCACCCGGTGGATCACGACCCCGGCCATCTCCTCCTCGGCGGGCGACTCCTCGAGGCCGCGGGTGAGCACATGCACCTCCACGCCCTGCGCCACGAGGTTCTCCGACAGCTTGCGCACGTGGCGCGCCAGTCCGCCCTCGATCAGCGGCGGGTACTCCCAGGAGAGGATCAGGACGCGCATGCGCTAGGGAGTCATCTAGGTGGCGAACAGCGGCGCCAGCTCGACCTGGGGCGCGAGGTTGCGCACGGCGGCGTCCGACACGGCGCCGGAGTCTGTCAGAGCCGCAAGTGCCGCGTCCAGCTCGCGGGAGTGCGAATGCACGCGCTCGAGCGGGTAGTCGCCCGCCAGCTCGTGCGTGACCTGGAAGGCCCAATCGCTGGCGTGGAGCGCCAGGGGCTCGCGCACCGCCCGCTCGAGCGCCGGCCCCCGCTCGCGCGCGACAGCCGCGCCGGCCACGGTCCGGAGCTCGGCGCGGCGGGCGGTGAAGGCGACCTCGGCCACGCGCGGCGAGTCCCAGGTGCTCAGGTCCCTGGGCCGGCCCCAGGTGGACGGCGCCAGCGGGCGCTTGACGGGCTCGATCCGCGAGAGCGCATCAGGCAGGGTGGCAAGCGGGACGCCCTGGAGACGGGCCTCGTCGAGGACGAACTCGAGCCACGCCAGCCCCTCGTACCACCAGTGGCCGAGCAGCTCGGTGTCGAGCGCGCAGCACAGGAGCCCCGGCCGGCCGCGCTCCTCGCGGTAGGCGTCCAGGCGCTTCGCAGCCCGCTCCACGAACCCGCGCGCGTGGCGCCGCGCGAGCACGAGCGCCTCCCAGTGCCGGTACGCGCCCCCGCCGTTGTCCCAGGGCCGCAGGTCGTGGAGCGTCCGGCCGTGGTAGTTGCGGTACAGCGGGTCGGCCGGATAGCCCTTCGGGTCCCATACCAGGCCGATCAGCTCCCAGTCCACCGGGACGGCTACCGGGCCGGCGCCGGTCGCGATCGGCTCGAGCTGGTCGAGGGAGCCGAGGCCGAGCGCGTCGGTCTGGTCGACGCAGAACGCGCGCACGCCGTACTCGGCCAGCTCGCGCTCGAGCCCCGGGCTGTAGGCGCACTCGGGGAGCCAGAAGCCGCCCCCGAAGGACCCGAAGCGGCGCTCGTGCGAGCGGACCCCTGTGCCGACCTGGATCCGCAATCCCACGTCCGTGGCCAGCAGCGGGAGCACCGAGTGCGTTGCCGCGCTGGTCCACAGCTCGCACGGTCCGCGCCGCGCCTGGTCCGCTAATGCGCCGAGCACCCGCCCGTGGAGCTCGCCGAAGGCCCGGTCGGCCACGCGGTAGTCGGCGGCGGCCCTGCGCACCTCCGCCGCCAGCGCCTCCTCCCCCGCTCGCTCGAAGCCCTCTTCGTCCTCCCCGTGGATCGGCGCCCGGATCTCGCGCAGGAAGCGCAGGAAGCGCTCGCCGGCCTCGCCCTCGAGCGTCTCGAGCTGGTCGCAGAGGACGGGCGTGAGCCCGACAGTCACGGGCGCCTCCTCGAGGACCCGCAGCAGCGGGAGGTACACGGTCGCAACGGCCTCCCAGAGCCACTCCTCGCCGAAGGGCCACGTGCCGAAGCCCTCCACGTACGGCATGTGCGTGTGCAGCACGAGCGCCAGCTCGCCGCGGTCGCTCATCGCAGGATCGCCAGGAAGTCGAGGGCGCGCTCGAGGTTGCCGGATCGCAGCCCGAAGTCACGCTCAGAGATGGCCGGCACGAAGCGGCCGTAGAAGCGCTCGGTGATGCCCAGGCGGGGGTGGACCGAGTCCCATCCGGCACGCAGGGCGAGCTCGTGCAGGCGCAGCTTGCGGGCGTGGAAGAGGCCGAGGAGCTCGACGTCGTCGAAGCTGGCCGCGCAGAGCGCGCGGAACTCCTCGGCCCGGTACTCGCGAACGTGCCAGGGGTTGCCGGAGCGCTCGGCGCCCGCGGGCGCGAGCGTGAGCACGTTCGGCGTGGACACGTAGGCTCGCCCGCCGGGCCGGAGCAGCGTTCGGAAGTGGTCGAGCACCGCCCCGGGGTTCTCGAGGTGCTCGATCGTCTGCAGGAACACGATCACGTCGCACCGCTCCGAGTAGGTCTCGACGAGATCGCGGACGAAGCGAACCCCGGGTCGCGCGTACTTGAGCCCTGCGTGTTCATGGGCCTCGGGGTTCGCGTCGACCCCGGTGACGTGGGCGGCTCGCTCGGCCAGCACGGCCGTCCCGTAGCCCTCCCCGCAGGCCATGTCGACCACGTCGAGCCCCCGGCAGCGCTCGGCGATGCAACGGTAGACCGCCAGGTGACGGCGGTACCAGTAGTTCTCGGCGGGGACGTCGGGAAGGGTCCGCTCGCCGGTCAAAGACAGCGGCGGAACCCCCGCAGGCTGATCCTGCTGCGTGTACGTCGCCGGCGCGGCCAAGCCGGCGGGCGAGGATACACTCGCGCGAGATGCCGGCTCCGTCCGCCGAGGAGATCAAGGACGTCAACGCCCGCTACCACGACGTCGCCGCCGCGGACTACGACCGCAAATGGGGGATCTCGTACGGCGTGCAGGGACGCGCCCAGGTCGTCGCCAAGCTGCAGCGCGCGCTCGGCGAGCGCGGCCTGCGCTTCGGGCGGGCCCTCGAGATCGGCGCGGGGACCGGCTACTTCTCGCTGAACCTGCTCCGCGCCGGCGTGATCGAGTCCGCGGTGGCCACCGACATCTCTCGGGGGATGCTCGACGAGCTCGCGACGTCGGCCCGGCGACTCGGGGTCGAGGTCGAGACCGTCCGCGCCGACGCCGCGGAGCTCCCCCTCCCCGACGCGTCGTTCGACCTCGTCTTCGGGCACGCCGTGCTCCATCACCTGCCGGACCTGCCGGGTGCGTTCGCTGAGTTCAGGCGGGTGCTGCGACCGGGCGGGCGTCTGGCGTTCTGCGGCGAGCCCTCCCGTCACGGCGACCGCCTGGCGGGCGTCCCCAAGCAGGCCGCGCTCGCGGTGGCGCCGGCCTGGCGCCGGCTGCTGGGAGCCGGCGAGCGCCTCCGGCTCGAGGATGGCGAGGCGGCGCGAGTACACGGGCTCGAGCACGCGGTCGACGTCCACGCCTTCACCCCGGCGCAGCTCCGCCGGCTCGCGCGCGAGGAGGGGTTCGAGGACGTCCGCGTCTCCGGCGAGGAGCTCGTGTCGGGCTGGTTCGGGTGGATCAACCGCACCCTCGAGTCGACGGCCGAACCCGAGCAGATCCCGCCGCTCTGGTTCCAGTGGGCGTACCACGGCTACCTCGCCCTGAAGGCGCTCGACACCCGGGTCCTCGAGCGCGGGCTCCCTCCGGCGATCTTCTACAACCTCCTGCTGTCAGCTCGCGCCACGGCCGATGGGTGAGCTGGCGGACCGCTTCCCGCTGTTCCCGCTGGGCCTGGTATTGCTGCCCACCGAGGTGGTCCCCCTGCACATATTCGAGGAGCGCTACAAGCTGATGATCGGGCGCTGCATCGAGGAGGAGTGCGACTTCGGGATCGTCTGGCTGGCCGAGGGCGGGCTCCGCGACGTGGGTTGCTCGGCGACGGTCACGCAGGTGCTCGAGCGCCTGGAGGACGGCCGCATGAACATCCTCGTGCGCGGCGACCGGCCGTTCCAGATCGTCAGGCGGATCGAGGACCTGCCGTATCCGGCCGCCGACGTGGAGTTCCTCGACGATCGCGAGGAGGGCCGCGACGAGGCGCTCGCCGATTCCGCGCACGACAGCTACGCCGACCTGGTCGAGCACGTGACCGGCGAGCGTCCCGCCTCGGACCAGCTGGCCGAGCTCTCGTCGTACGCGATGGCGTCGACGATCGAGCTCTCCGCGGAGCCGAAGCAGTCGCTGCTCGAGGAGCGCTCCGAGGCCGACCGCCTGCGGGCCGTCGGCGAGCTGTTCGGCGTTGCGCGCACCCGGCTCGAGAAGGCCGAGGAGGCGCTCGAGGCTGCGCGCTCCAACGGACGGGTGCGCTTCTAGCCGACCGAGACCGGGGCGTTTCCTCGCGAGACCCCCGGGTAGCCCAATCCATGGGTTGGGAGCTAGGCGTCCCCGTGGCGCTCGGGTCGTCGCTGGTGGCGAATCTGGGCTCTCTGTGGCGGCAGCGAGGAGCCGCCGCCGCGCCGGAGGTGGAGGTTCGGCGCCCGCTCCGGACCATCGTCGGGCTGTTCCGGTCGAAGTGGTGGACGATCGGTTACATCGCCGCGGCCGTGGGGTGGCTGCTGCACGTCGGCGCCCTCGGGATCGCGCCGCTCTCGATCGTCCAGGCGTCGCTCGCGACCGGGTTCATCTTCCTCGGCCTCCTGGCCGAGCGCCTGTTCGGCTTCGAGCTCCGCAAGCGCGAGTGGCTCGGCATCTGCCTCGCGGCCGCGGGCCTCGCGTTCCTCGCGCTGTCGGCGGGCGACGTTCACGGGCCCCATTCGAGCTACCAGCTTCCCGGGATGATCGCGTTCGAGGCCGGGATGATCGGGGTCGGTGCCTTCCTGCTCCTGTCGGCGCAGCAGCGGCAGGTGCTGCGCGACCGCACCGGCGTGCTCCTCGGTGCGGCGGCGGGCGCGCTGTTCACCGCGACGCACATCGGGCTGAAGGGGCTGACCCACCACTTCGACGGGCCGCTGAGCCTGGTGAGCCCCTGGGCTCCTGTCGTCGCCGTGGGCGCGGTAATCGCGTTCTTCGCCTCCGCCCGGTCGCTCCAGATCGGTCCCGCCGTACCCGTCATCGCCGTGACCTCGATCGTCGGGAACACGACCTCGATAGCGGCCGGCGTCATCGTCTTCGACGATCCGCTCGGGACAGGCCCCATGGTCGCCGCCCGGGTGGCGGCGTTCGTGGTCGTGCTGGTCGTGGCCGCGCTCCTGCCCGGCCCGATCCACGCGCACAGCGAGAAGCGGCAGCAGGCGCGAGCGGCGACGCCGCAGCCGACCTAGCAGACGGCCCGCTCCAGGTGCAGCGTGAGCAGCGTGACCCGGCCGAGGGCCACCGGGCCCGGGGCGCCCTCGCTGAAGCGGACGGTCCCGTCGAAGCTCCGCACGACGTACTGGCGCGCGTCCCTCCGAGCTGTCAGGAAGCTCGCGCCGTTCCTCGCGTAGGGGCGCAGCAGTCGCTTGGCCTCCCGTGCGTCGAGCAGCATCTGGCTCGGGATCTGGCGGAGGGGGCCGCCGCAGCTCGCGCGGCCGTCGTCCGTCACGCGGATCCGCTCGTGGACGTGTGCGGGCCCACCGGTCACGTCGATGGCCATCAGGTCCTCGGTCGCGGTCCCGCAGCTCGTCAGCCAAGGGACGGCCAGGACGGCGGCCGCCGCAACGGCCCCACGCGCGAGGGTCATACGAAGATCAGCCGTGCGCCCGCCGACTCGCGCAGGAACCGCGGGGTGGACATCACGCCCGTCAGGCGGTCCTCCACGTCGGCCTCGGTCAGGCCCATGGTCTCGATCGAGGCCGAGCAGCCGTAGACGGCGAGTGAGTCGAGCGACAGCGCCGTATCGCGCAGCTCGGCCAGCGAGCGCGCGAACGTCTCGCGCCCCTGCCACGCCAGGCTCGGCGTGGCGTCGGGGTTCGCGGCCAGCCGGCCGAGGCCGGGGTCCATGATCAGGTCGAGCGAGCGGTATGTGGCCAGCGCGGCGCAGGACTCCCCGTCGACCGCCGCCGAGACGAGCAGCGAGAGGCCCGAGTACAGGCGCTGCAGGTCGCCCGTCGCGAGGACGGCGGCGAGCGTGTACGACGAGTCCGGCGCCACAATCCGATTGTGACGACCGTGGACGCCCGGGGCCTTGCCTGCCCCCTACCACTGACGATGGCCAAGCGCAGGATCGCCGAGCTCGAGGGCGGTGAGACCCTGCTCGTGCTCGCCACCGACCCCGAGGCGCCGATCGACCTGGCCGCCTGGGCGGCGGCCGAGGGGCACGGCTACGAGGAGCGCCGGCGCAAGGGGTTCACGGAGTTCGCGCTGACCAAGGCGAGTGCGCCGGGCGCCTAATCCACCACAACGGCCGCGCCGCCCCGGCGCGGGTCGCCGCCGCCCGACAGCTCGCCGGTCGCCGGATCGCGGGCCACGGCCTGGACGCCGCCGAAATAGAGGTTGCGCTCGCGGAAGCGCTGGACAGGCCAGCCCGCCCGCTCCAGCGCGCCGAGGGCGTCGTCGTCCACACCGGGCTCGGCCTCCACCATCCGGCCCTCGTAGTGCACGCGCGGAGCGGCCACCGCCTGCTCGGCCGGGAGCCCGTCATCCATCACCCGCAGCATCGTCTGGAGGATGGCCGAGCGGATGCGGTTCGAGCCCGCCGAGCCGAGCGCCACCTCGGGCTGGCCGTCTCGCAGCACCACGGTCGGGGCCATCATGCTCGGGATCCGCCGGCCCGGCTGGTGCCGGTGGAACCCACCCGGGTTGAGGTCCTCCTCGCCCAGCATGTTGTTGAGGTGGATCCCCGTCCCCGGAACGACCACGCCGGAGCACGACCCGTTCGAGCAGGTGACCGACGCGCAGGCCCCGTCGGCGTCAAGCGCCGCGAGGTGGGTCGTGGACCCGAGCCGCGTTCCAAGCTCCGAGGCCGCGCTCTCGAGCGCCTCCTTGTGCAGGAAGCGCTCCAGGTAGCCCTCCGAGTGAAGGCCTTGCACGAACTCGTCGGTGCGCTCCTTGTTGGTGCGGTCCATGACCTCGACCAGGCTGCGCACGTCGCTGCGACCGAGACGTTCGAGCAGGTCGAGCGAGTAGGCGATCAGGATCCCGCCCGACGACGGCGGCGGGTTGGTGAGCATCTCGCGCCCGCGGTAGTAGGCCCGGACCGGCTGGCGGTCGACGGGCGCGTACCCGGCGAGGTCATCCTCCGTGATCAGGCCGCCGCGCTCGAGCACCCAGGCGCTGACCGCCTTGGCGACGTCGCCGGTGTAGGCGAATCCCGGGCCTTCGGCGCCGTATCGGTCGAGCAGGTCCGCGAGCTCGACCATCCGGATGCGCTCGCCAGTCTTGAGCAGCCTGCCCGCGGGCGCGTAGATGGCGGACCCCTCTGGCGTCGCGGTGAGGATCGGGCCCAGGATCTCCAGGAACGACGCGGCCATCGGCGTGAGCTCGACGCCCTCGCGCGCCGCCCGGGCCGGCCCCTGCACCAGCTCCGACAGCGGCATCGTCCCGAACCGGCTAAGCGCCTGATCGAGGCCCGCGAGGTTCCCGTAGACGCCGCACGACGACGGCCCGATGTTGAACACCTGGATGGCCTCGGCGCTGAAGTGGACGTCGATCGGCTGGAGCGCCGCCGGCTTGACACCCGCGAGCCCCTCGCCGGGGGCGGCCACGAAGAAGTCGAGGAGCAGGTTCTCGCCCGCGGCCGTGTGGACCAGCATGAACCCGCCGGCGCCCGGGCCGGTCAGCGGGGACTCGGCCACGAACGACATGAGCACGCCGGCGACCGCCGCGTCGACGGCGTTTCCGCCCTCCCGCAGAACCCGCGCACCGGCCTCCGCCGTCAAGGGATGCCCGGCGGCAACGACTCCTCTCATGCTCGCGATGCTACGTGCTCACCAAGGGTGATTCAGTGCGAAAACCAAGCAGACCGAGGAAGAGGGGTGAGGACAGTGCTCTGCACGGCCTCACCCCGATGACGACGAGCTGCGCCGGTTTGCAGCCGCTGAATCAGCGCTTGGGGACGAATTCCGGGACGTCCAGGTCGCCCAGCATCGACGACTCCTTCGACGGCCCGCGCGACACGCGCGGCTCCCGATCGGCTGCGCGGGCGGCCACTCGCGCCGGCTCGCGGCCGTTGTCCGATCGCATCATCGGGCGGTCGCCGTAGCCGGTGGCCACGACCGTGACCCAGACCTGGTCCACGACGGACTCGTCGATCATCGCGCCGAAGATGATGTTGGCGTCCGGGTGGGCGGCCTCGGCCACGGCCTTGGCCGCCTCGTTGACCTCCCACAGCGACATGTCGCGCCCGCCGGTGATCGAGAGCAGGATCGAGCGCGCGCCCTCGACCGACGTCTCGAGCAGTGGGGATGCGACCGCATGCGTGGCGGCCTCCATGGCCCGGTGCTCCCCGACACCCATCCCGATCCCGAGAAGCGCCTGGCCGGCGTCGGCCATGATCGTCCTGACGTCCGCGAAGTCGAGGTTGATGAGCCCCGGCAGCGTGATCAGGTCCGAGATCCCCTGGACGCCCTGGCGCAGCACGTCGTCGGCCATGCGGAAGGCGTCCACCATCGAGACGCGCTTGTCGAGCACCGACAGGAGCCGCGAGTTGGGGATGACGATCATGGTGTCGACCTCCGCTCCCAGGTCCTCCACCCCCCGCTCGGCCTGCTGGGCGCGCCGTGAGCCCTCGAACCCGAACGGCCTGGTGATGATGCCCACGGTGAGGGCGCCCGCCTCGCGCGCGATGCGCGCGACCACCGGCGCGGCCCCGGTGCCGGTGCCGCCGCCAGCGCCGGCCGCGATGAACACCATGTCGGAGCCCTTCAGCAGGCCCTTGATCTGGTCGTAGGAGTCCAGCGCAGCCTGGCGGCCCAGCTCCGGATCGGAGCCCGAGCCGAGGCCGCGGGTGACCTCCCCGCCGATGTGCTGGGTGACATCCGCGCTCGACTGCTGAAGCGACTGGAGGTCGGTGTTGATGGCGACGAACTCGACGCCGGCCACGTCGGCCTCGATCATCCGGTTGACCGCGTTGACCCCCGCGCCGCCCACGCCGACCACGCGCAGCATGGGCTTGTGCACCTCCTGCGGAGCGGGAATCCCTGCGACCGGCTCCTCGCGCCCGTAGCGCGGGCGCACCTCATCGCCAGAGCGCACCGGGGTGCGCTCGAGGATGTTCTCCGGGATGTCGCTCGAGAAGACGTCGCGCAAGCGTTCCACCGGCCTGCGCGGCTCGCGCCGCTCGGGCCGCGCCTCGTCGGGCGTGCGCCGCGGCGGCAGCTCCTGCTGATACTGGCGCGGGGGCTCGGGCTCGCCTCGCTGGGCGTCGCGCTCGGGGCCCTCCTCGTCCTTCGGTCGCGGCTTCCCCTTTAGGCCCTCCTCCTCGGTCTTGCGGAAGAGCGCCGCCAGTGGACCCTCGCGCATGCTCGCGCGCTTAGGGCTTGCCATTCTCGAGGACCTCCCTTGCGAGTTGCCGGTAGGCATATGCCGCCTTCCCATCT
>VAWV01000163.1:9676-24617 GCA_005883295.1 Actinomycetota bacterium | reverse complement strand
GCAGTTCTACTCGACCCCCGCCGTGGCGTACGGCCGCGTGTTCGTGGGCAACACCGACGGCTTCGTCTACTCCTTCGCCGCGCACACCGGCCAGCTCGCCTGGCGCTACTCCACCGGCGCGTACGTCTACTCGGCGCCGGCGGTTGGTCCGGGCCCCGGCGGAACTCCGACCGTTTTCATCGGTTCGTACGACCAGAGCTTCTACGCGTTCGACGCACGATCGGGGAGAGTGCTGTGGGCGTACCACTCCAAGGGACGGATCTCGGGCGCGCCCACCCTGATCGGGCACGTTGTGTACTTCTCGAGCCTCGACTCGCACAGCACGTCGGGGCTGGACGTCGCCAATGGCAAACGGATCTTCAAGCGCAGCACCGGCAAGTTCAACCCGATGATCTCGGACGGCAAGCGCATGTACATGACGGGGTTCTCGACCATCTACGCCATGGTCCCCAAGAGCACCCCGGCGCCGGCGCCGAGCGCCAAGGCAAGGAAGGCAAAGCCCGGCAAGTGATCCGGCGGCTGTGGCCGCTGGCACTCCTGGCAATCGTCGTACCGGCCGCGCCGGCCTCGGCGCTGACCGCAAGGGACGGCAGGGCCAGGGCGGTCAGAGCGTACCGGGCGCTCCAGCGCAACTACTACCTGACCGACCAGAAGATCTACCGCGGCACCTCCAACTCGTACCTCTGGCCGTATTCCCAGGCGCTCGGGGCGACGATCAGCGTCGCCGGCCTGCGGTACCACGAGCACGGCCGCATGGAGGCCGCCGTCCGGGACCGGCTGGCAGGCCTCGGGAGGTACTTCGACGCGAAGGCCGTGCCACAGGCGTACTCGGCAAACCCGGGCCCCTACCTGAGCCACTACAAGTACTACGACGACAACGAGTGGGTGGGGCTCGAGCTGCTGCGTCGTTACCACCAGGTTCGCGAGCCGTTTCTGCTGCAGCGCGCGAAGGCGATCTTCAAGCTCGCGGTCTTCGGCTGGGACCGCAACTCCGCCCACGCCTGTCCGGGAGGAGTGCTCTTCAGCCAGAGGCCCTGGAACCAGGCGCGCAACGCGATCACGAACGCACCGGCCGCGGAAATGGGCCTGCGGATCTACCAGTACACGCACGAGACGTACTACCTGCAGTGGGCGAAGCGGATGTACGACTGGGTCCGGCGCTGCCTGCAGATCAAGGGCAGCGAGCTGTACTTCGACCGCATCGACTTCAAGGGGCTCATCCCGCGGGCCGTGCTGACCTACGACGAAGGCCCGATGCTGGGGGCCAGCGTCCTGCTCTACCGCGTCACCGGCCAGGCGCGATACCTGAAGCGGGCGCAGGCGATGGCCCGAGAGGCCATGAAGTTCTTCAGCAGGGGACGGCTGAGGAACGACCCACCGGCCTGGAGCGGCATCCTCTTCGAGAACCTGCTGCTGCTCGACGCCGTCAGGCCGAACCCGGGTTACCGCCGCTACATTGAGGCTTGGGCCGACCACGGGTGGAACAAGCTCCGCGACCCTGCCACGGACCTGTTCCCGCCGAACGGTCCTCAGGCGACCGCGGTCGCCACGCAGTCCGCGTTCGCCAAGGTGTTCGCCCTCCTGGCGACGGAACCCGCGGCGATTCCGTAGGCGGCCGGTAGGCTCAGCGCACGTGAGCGTCGGGGTCGAGACTCCTGCGCGGCCGATCTCGCCGCGTCCGCTGACGGCCGCCGCGCGGCGGGGCGCAGCTCGGCCGGAGCTCTGGCTCGTGGGCGCGCTGACGGTCGCGGGCGCGGCGCTGCGGTTCAGCACGCTCGACGTCCAGAGCTTCTGGCACGACGAGGCGGTGACAGTCGGACGCGTGCTCGACCCCAACCTCTTCACCACGCTCGGTCACGTGCCGAGCAGCGAGGCCACGCCACCGCTCTACTACGTGATGGCGTGGGTCTGGACCAAGCTGTTCGGGTCCGGCGAGGTGGGGATCCGGTCGCTGTCCGCGGTGTTCGGGACCGTCACGATCCCGGTCGCGTGGTGGGCCGGGCGGACGCTGGTTCCTTGGCGCTGCGAGCCTGTGGTGCTTCGGCCGCGCGCTCAGAACCGGCAGTCGCGGGGCGCTCGGGCTCTGGGCCCTCACCTCCGCGCTGGCGGTGCTCACGCACTACTTCGCGGTCTTCGTCGTCGCGCCCGAGCTCGCCGCGCTGGTGTGGCTCGCTCCCGAGCGCCGCCGAGCGGTCCTCGGCGCGGGCGCCGCGGTGGCGGCGATTGGTGTCGCGCTGGTGCCGCTGGCGGTCCACCAGGCGGACCGGGGCCACGACGGCTGGATCGCCCAGATCCCGCTCGGCACGCGGCTATCCGACACGGCCAAGCAGTTCGTACTGGGCTACTCGGGCTCGCCGTCGCGGGCGCTGTCGGCGGTCACCGCGGTGGTGCTGGCCGCCGTGGCCGCCCTCGCGGTGTGGCAGGGGCGTTCTCAGCGCGGATGGCGGCTCGCGGCGGGCATCGGCGCGCTCGCCCTCGCGACGCCGCTTGTGGCCAAGGCCGTCGGCGTGGACTACCTCTATCCGCGCAACATGGTCGGTGCCTGGGTGCCGCTCGCGGTTGCGCTCGCGGCCGCCGCGTGGTCGCGCATGGGTGCGCTGGCGCTGGGCGGTCTGTGCGCCGCCCTGCTCGCGCTCACCATCGCAGTCGACCTCGACGCGAAGCTGCAGCGCTCCGACTGGCGCGGGGCTGCGGCGGCGATCGGCCCGGCGAGCGAGCCGCGCGCGATCGTGACTCCCGCGGTGGGCGACGACCCGATCGCCTACTACACGGGCGGCGTCAAGCTCCCGCACGGAGCGGTGACCGTGAGCGAGATCGATGCGCTCGGCTTCAGCGGGGCCAGGAGGCCGGCCGGTCGCCAGGTGCCGCAAGGCTTTCGCCCTGTATCGCGCCGGCGCGTCGCGGGCTTCATCCTGGTGCGCTACCGATCGGCGCTGCCGCGGCGGCTCGGGCGGCCGGAGCTCGCCCTGGCGCGGCTGGGCACGGGGCACGCGGCCGTGGTGGTGCAGCGACCGTGAGCGGCGTCGCCTCGGCTCCTCGCCTCGGGCCCGGCCTAGCTCTCACCGAGCCGGTGCGGCGGGCGATCGGGGCCGCCGGGATGGCGGGCCTTGCGGTGCTGGGGGCCGTGATCGCGGTGGGCGGAACCGGCGGCCGCACCTTCGAGGTCCCGGCAAGCGCAAAGGGATTGCCGGGCTGGATCGCGGGACCCTTCAAGCCGCTCTCCGTAACCGTCACCGGCGGCCAGTTCTGGCTGCTCCTCGCGGGGATGTGCGTCTGCTACGGCGCGGTCCTACTCGCGGGCGACGCGCTCCGCTTCCGGTGGGTGGCGGGGGGTGTCGTTCTCCTGCACCTCATCTTCATCCTCTCGCCGCCGCTTCTCTCCAAGGACATCTTCAGCTACCTCGAGTACGCGCGCCTCGGGGTGGTCCACCACGTGAACCCGTACGGGCACGTGGTCAAGGCGGTCCCGGGCGAGCAGATCTACAAGTTCCTCGGCTGGCGGAGCGTGGCGAGCGCCTACGGACCGCTGTTCACGGTGGCCACCTACCCCCTCGCCAAGCTGAGCGCCGGCGCTGGGCTCTGGATCATCAAGGTCGTCACGGGGGCGGCGAGCCTGGGCTGCGTGGCGCTGGTCGCGGACTGCGCCCGGCGGCTGGGGCGCTCACCCGCCGCCGCCGCGGTGCTCGTCGGCCTCAACCCGGTGCTGCTCGTGTACGGCGTGGGCGGGGCTCACAACGACATCATCATGCTGTTCCTCGGGGTCGCCGGGGTCGCGCTCACGCTCCGCGCCCGGGAGGGGCTCGGCACAGCGGCCGTGGTCGTGGGCGGCGCGGTGAAGGCCTCGATCGGGGTGATGCTTCCGTTCATGGTGCTTGCGGCCCGCGACCGGATGCGCCCGATCGTCGGCATCGTGGCAAGCGGCGTGGCGATGCTCGCGATCGCAGTCGCCGCGTTCCACTCCGAAGCGCTGGGCGTGTTCCGCGTGCTGCACCAGCAGCAGCGACTGGTCTCCGACGACGCGATCCCGAACCAGCTCGCCCGCGCGCTGGGCGGGCCGGGCGTGACCTCGGACGTTCGGCTCGTCTCGCGCCTCCTGCTGATCGCGGCGCTCGCCTACCTCGTGTGGCTCGTCTGGCGGCGCGGCTACGACTGGATCGCGGCGTCCGGCTGGGCCTTGCTGGCGCTGGTGGTCGGAAGCTCGTGGCTGCTCGGCTGGTACGTCCTGTGGCCGCTTCCGTTCGCGGCGATCGCGGGCGACCGTCGGCTCAAGGTCGCATCGGTGGCTCTCGGCCTGTACTTCGTGGCGATGCGGGCAGGGGTAGTTCGGAACTACCTCGCCGCGGGCGGCGCCCCGCACTTCGGGCCGGTCTTGGTGGGCTTCACCTTCAGCGGGCCGCGCACCGCGCGGATCACGCGCGGCTTTCGGGAGGCGTCGTGCGAATCGACCAGCAGGTAGACCCGGTAGTCGGCCCCCGCGCGGCGGTGGGCGCCCCTGAAGTGCGCCGCGCACACCAGGTCGTAGCGCTTGTGACCCTCCGGGATCGCGATGCCGTACGAGGTGCGACCGCCGTGGGTCTTCACCCAGTCGGCGAACGCCCTGCGGTCGCGCTGGCGCTGGTGGCCCTCCCTAAGGGTGACTGGCACATTCGAGGCCGCGGCGGCGAAGACCGCCACGATCGCCAGTCCGAGGAGCACCGTGCCGCGAGGCAGCGCCCGCAGCCGGTTCATCCCGTGGGGACGGGCGTGGCTCCGAGCCACGCGAAGAGCGCTATCGCGGCTGCGTGTGTCTGGAGCATGTTGGGCTGAGCTTGGTAATGAGTGATCGAGCTGCCATTCCAGGCGCGCAGGAAGAGCCCGTGCTTACCGCGCGCGTTTTGGAACGCCCGGAGTCCGTTGTGGTAGGCGAGGTTGTACCAGCGCGCGTCACCGGTGGCACGGTAGTAGTCGAGCATCCAGCGAAGGTAAATCGTGTCGAACTGCGGCCCGTGGTTCACGTCCTGCCCAAAGCGCTGCAGCGACTCTGTCGCCACGAACTCGGCCCGGGCGCACGCCGCCGTGTCGCCCGCCTTCAGGCACAGAACCTCGTTGGCCCCGATCATCGGTCCCTCGACGTAGCCCATCGGGGTCGAGTCTGTGTCGCTGCGCCGGTACAGCCCGTTCTGGCCGATGAAGTGCTTGTTGCCCCAGGAGATGAACTTCCGGGCGGTCTTCAGGAACGAGGTGTTCCCGGTCTTGTCGTAGAGCATCGCGGCCAGCGCGGAACCCGACGCGAGGGCCTCGCCGGCCTTCCGGGTGCGGTGCGTCTCCCACCAGACGCCGCCGTGCTTCTTGTCCCAGCCCCGGTTGGCGATGAAGTCGAGAGCGCGCGCAGCGTCGGTCAGGTAGCGCTTGTCGTGCGTGGCGGTGTATGCATCGACGAAGGCGATCCCCCACCAGCCGTTGTCGTCGAACCAGATCTGCTCGCTCGTGTTGCGATCGCCGGGATAGGGCGTGTAGCCGCCGTGCGGCTTCACGTTGCCGTTCCAGTAGCGCTCCGCCTTGCTCGCGAAGTACTTGACGGCGGCCTTGTTCTTCGTCGACGGGCTGCCGATAGCCCGCGCGTCGATCGCCTCGAACAGCGGGACGATGCTCCAGACCGTGGCCTGCGGGTACTGCCTCTGGTCGTTCAGGAACGAGTCGTACCAGCTGTGCCGGGAGTCCCACCAGTAGGTGTGCGCCGCAGCGATGCCCTTGGCCGCCTCGCTGCGGAACGTGGCACGATCGGTTTGAAGGGTCGCCCAGGCTGCCGGCGCCGCGGCCAGGACGGCGACGGCGATGAGCAGGGGCAGGAGGCGGCGAGTCACGGGTTCAGGCTATCCGGAAAGTGGGTGGCCTAATAGAGGATCGTCCGCTCCGCCGTGAGCTTGAGCGCCCTGGGCACGCGCTGGCCGCCGAGCGGTAATGCTTCGGCACCGATGGGCCTCGACACCGCACCCGCACCGGCGTCGAGGCGCATGCGGCTTCCGGCACCGCCGCCGGGGGCCGGCACCGAAAGCTGGGTGCTGGGCGGCCTCATCTGCCTGTACTGCTGGCTGCTCGCGCCGGCGACGTCCGACCTCGCGGCCGCGGTGTTCAGGAGCGACCTCCTCAGCCGCAGCGGCGCCCTGCTCTACAACGCGCAGTGGTACAGCGGTCATCACCTGCCGGGCTACAGCCTGCTGTCGCCGCTGCTCGGGGCGCTGCTCGGAACGCGGCTGTTCGCGGCGCTGTGCACGTTCGGGACGATCGTTGCCTTCGAGCGAATAGCCGTCCCCCGCTACGGGGTCGCCGGCCGGATCGGCGCCGTGCTGTTCGCGATCACTGCCGGCTCCAGCCTGCTGATCGGTCGCGTGGCGTTCGCAGCGGGGCTCTTCCTGGGGACGCTCGCGATCCTGCTTGCGATCCGCGGCCGCTGGAAGCTCGCCGCGCTGGCAGCCGCCGGCTGTGCGCTCGGCAGCCCCCTGGCCGGCCTGTTCCTGGCGATGCTCGCCGGGACCTGGTTCCTCGTCGAGCGGCGTGCGTGGGGAGCGGGCCTAGCCGTGGCCGCCGTGATCCCAGCGCTCGTGCTCCAGGCGGCGTTCCCCGAGGGCGGGACCTTCCCGTACGGATGGCCGAGCTTCCTCCAGCTGGCCGTGTTCGCGGCCCTCTTCCTGCTGGCGCTGCCCGCGGAGCAGCGGGTGGTCCGAGCCGCCGCGGTCGTGTACCTGGCGCTCGGCCTGTACGCGCAGCTCGTCCCGTCGCAGCTCGGCGGCAACGTGAACCGCCTGGGGACGATCGTCGGCGCCCCGCTGCTCGCCTGCCTCTTGTGGGAGCGGCGCCGGCTGGTCCTGCTCGTGGCGCTCCCCTACCTGATCTGGTGGCCGATCCACTCGGTCATCCGCGACCTGCCGGCGGCCGGCGGAGCCATCACCGAGGCCTCGTACTACCGCCCGCTAGTGGATGAGCTCAGGCGCGCCGCGCGCGGGCCGGTGCGGATCGAGATCCCGCCCACCCGCGACCACTGGGAGGGCGTGTACGTGGGCAGGCACTTCGAGCTCGCCCGCGGCTGGGAGCGCCAGCTCGACCAGAAGTACGCGAACCTCTTCTACGGGACGCCGATAACGCCCGCCAACTACCGCAGCTGGCTGCTGCGGAACGCGGTGTCCTACGTGGCGGTGTACGACGGCGCGGCGGACTTCGCAGGCCGCTCCGAGGCCGACTTCCTCATCCAGAGCCCTCCCCCGTACCTGCGCGAGGTGTGGCGTAACGCGCACTGGACCCTGTTCGCGGTCGACCACCCGGTCTCGCTCCTTTCCGGGCCGGGCCGGCTGCTCTCCGCCACGCCAGACTCGTTCACCTTCCGGGCTGTCCGGCCCGGCCGGTTCGTGATGAGGCTCCACTTCACGCGCTACTGGGCGCTGTCCCGGGGGCGCGGATGCGTCCGGTCCACGCGCGGCAACTGGACCGCGATCACGGTGCGAACTCCGGGCCCGGTGGAGGTGGCGACCCGCTTCAGCCTGGGTCGGGTGCTGAGCCAGAGCCCGCGCTGTAGCTGACCGCGGGCTCGGGCTGCTCGTCGGGGCGCGGGGCGAGCGCGGGCGGACCGGTGACGGCCACCTCATGCGTGGCTGCGCGCGCCGCCCGCCAGCGCCACCACCCGCTCACGGCGAAGTAGACGACCAGCGCGTACGCCCATCCCACCAGGATGTCGACGGCGAAGTGCTCGCCGGTGTACACCAGCGTGAACGCCATCGCGAGCGTGTAGAGCGCGAACGGGATGCGCCAGCGCCAGCCCCTGTGCCAGAAGAGCAGCATCATCATCAGCGGGAACGCCGAGTGCAGCGACGGCACGGCCGCCACCTGATCGACCCAGTTCTTCTCGATCGCCGACGAGACCGCGGTCGTCCCGGTGTGGCGGAACATCTCGTCCTTGATTGGCTCGATGTGGGGGATCTGGCCGGTCCGCGATGCGAGCCACGGCGGGACGGCCGGGTAGAACACGTAGGTCACGAAGCCCAGGGACGACAGCCAGATGACGAGGGTCCGCCAGCGCTTGAAGAGCGGGTACGCGAAGCGCCAGGTGAGGGCGGCGACCGTGAGCGTCCCGAAGAAGTGGGTCAGGTACACGCCCCAGACGCCGTAGTCGTACCAGGCGGCCGCGGGCGGGTGGTAGAGGTGGCTCTGCAGCCAGACCGTCGGGTAGGGGAAGCCGAACAGCAGCTTCTCCACGTGGAGCTGGGGCGACAGGTGCGGGGTGAAGCCTGTGGTGTCCGCGATGCTCCGCGCGTAGTCGTAGGCGAACAGGAAGAGGATGAACGGGAGCCAGTCCACGACCAGGCCGCGCACCCAGCGAGCCGGGTTGTTGAGCGACAGGATCAAGAGGCCGCCCATCAGCCAGGCGAAGACGACGTCGCGCGAGAGCAGGATCTCCCCGGCCACCGCCACGGCCACGCCCGTCGCGACCACGTACAGGCCAGCGGCGATCAGGAGTGGGCGACGGCGCCGCGCGGTTTCGCGGTCGTCGGCGACGGGAGCCGCTCCAGCGGGTTGGCCGTTCACTTCGGTTGCCATGGTCGGGTGGCGGGCCTGCGCCCGCGCGCGGTTCCCGCTGCCTCGATGGCCCTCCCCGGCGGCGGGAGACGGAAGAGTCTAGTGAGCGGGTACGGCGCGACCGCCCGCTTCCGCGCGCGCGGCGCGTGCCTCCACCGGCGCCGCGATGACGATCCCCACACCGATCAGGGTCCACGCGATCGGGTCCTCCAGGAACGACGCGTAGAGCAGCGTGTGCACGACCAGCGCGCTGAACGCCGCCGCCAGGAAGGCCCGCGAGACCAGCCTGGGAGGCGGATCCCGTCCCCTCAGCCCGGCCAGCCCGCGGAACAGCAGCGGGAAGGCCGACCCGATCACCAGCAGGTAGGCGGCCAATCCAACCGCCCCCTGCTCGGCGGCCACGGTGACCGGTGTCGTGTGCGAGGCCGACGCCGCCTGCGGAGAGCCCACGCGCTCGCGCTCCCTGAACCGCTTCGCGAACGACCCGGAGCCGAACCCCCACAGCGGCCTGTCCGCGAGCATCCTGAGCCCGCCGCGGATCAGCTTCAGCCGCCCGCCCGAAGAGCGGTGGACCGCGTGACGCGAGGTGAGGTGCAGGTCCTTGGCGAAGACGGCCGCGAGCGCGATGGCGGCGATCGCCGCGCCGGCGACGAGCCACCGGTGGCGGAGCAGGTTCCAGCGCAGCGCGGCCAGGGCGGCCAAACCGGCCAGCAGTGCGACGAAGCTCGACTGCGAGAAGGTGAGCACGATCCCGCCCCACAGGACCGTGAGGGCGCCCGCGGCTATCAGCACGACGCGCTGCCTGCGCGCCCAGAGGAGCGTGGAGCCGAGCCCGACCATCACGATCGCAAGGAAGCGGCCGTAGATGTTGGGATCGAAGAACAGTGAGTTGACCCTGAAGTAGGACTCGAACTGGTTCGATTCGATCACCTTGCGGTTCCACAGGAGCTGCCGCGTGGCGTACTCCCAGAACCCGATGCCCGCGAACACCAGCGCGAGCAGCACGGCCAGTCCGAAGCACTGGATCACGAGCCGCCGCGACCACCTGATCGTGACCAGCAGCTTGAGCAGCAGCGCGAACGGCACGTAGAAGAAGGCGACGTTCTTGACAGCCTGCTCGAAGTCGTTCGAGTAGAGCGACTGGACCGAGTAGAGGACCACGTAGCCGACCAGGGCGAGCTCCACCGTGCTCGGCGAGCGCTCCTGCCACCCCTCGCCGTCGCCGCGCACCCGCTCGAGGATGTAGGCAACGACCCCGCCCGCCACGACGACGTACAGCGGAACGAGGATGTTGGCGCTGGTCCCGGCCGTGGAGAGCGGGATGCGCACGGGCAGCGTGAGGACGGTGAGCAGCGGCACGAGCCAGGGCCGGCGGCGGAAGACGGCTGCCAGCGCCGCGACCGCGATCACCCCAAGGGCGGCGGCCAGCGCGGCCTGGCCGGGGTGGTCGCGCAGGTGCCGGATCTGGTCCGTGTTCCAGAGCTCGGCCACCACCAGCACCGGCGTCAGGACCAGGGCCGCGAGCGCGCACAGCGCACGTTGCCGTTTCGATCTCAGGGCGAACACCCCCGCAGCGGCGAGGGCCGCCGCCACGATTCCCAGTCCCTTGACCGTCGTCGCTAGTGCGAGAGGAGCGCCCATGTCCTCTTCGTGACCTCCCCCACCGCGGCCGACGTGCCGAGCGCCGCCGCCCACTGGGGCGTGCCCAGGCGGATCACTAGTCCCCGCCCGAGGCGGTAGGCAACCAGCTCGGAGCGGCCGTGGCCGCGCGCGGCGGCGGAGAGCGCGCGGGTTCCCGCGGGCAGCCGCACGGACTCGTCGAAGACCGTGAACGGGCCGACCACTCCGCCGGTGCCCGCGAACAGCCCCAGGTCGTCGACGCTCGCGGCGAGCGACGCCTGCGGGCCGCGGGCCGGCACCGTCGACTCACCGAGGACGTTCTGCGCCGAGGGGGCTGTCGGAGCCGACAGGGCCGTGTTGGTGAGCGATACCCGGCGCCGCAGGGAGTCGCCGCCAAAGGACGCGACATGGCCGCCAGCGTGCACGTACGCGGTCAGCTCCGCGGCCAGGGCGGGCGTGAGCCAGGGCTCATCCCCCGCGAGGGCCACGCCGGGGTGGCCGGCCAGCCGCGGACCGCGGCCGAGGGCCAGCGCTAGGTCCGTGGTGACGTCGTAGCGGATTCCCGAGCGGTCCAGGAAGCGGAGGAGCGGGCCGACCTGTGCGGTCAGGCCTGGCGGCAGCACCCCACCGGCGAACGGCCGTGCGAGTGGAACGGAGCGCGCGGCGTAGAGGGTGTCCGGGAAGCCGTTCCCGTCGTCGTCCAGCGCGTTCACGGCCTGCCAGTCCAGCGTCGGGATGACCACGAGCACGGCGCCGCCGCCACGGCCGCGCACCACCAGCGGCGTCCGCACCGCCTTCCCGCCGGCGGCCACGGTGAGGACGTACAAGCCGGTCCGCGCCTTCCCGGGCACGCGCAGCGCGAACGCACGCCTCGGACCGGCGCCCGCGGCGACCGCAGCCGGCGAGCCCGCCGGGACCATCGAATCGGCGTGTCCGCGCGCGACCGGATGCGCCGCGCCGAGGCGCGCCAGCCGCCAGCGGACGCCCGCGGCGCCGCCGTACACCGCCACCGTGGTGATGGCACCCGCGCGGACTGGCTCGAGCGGCGCTCCGAGCGTGGGCCCGCCGATCGTTAGTCCGGTATGCGGCGCCGATCCCGTGGCCGTGGGCGGGAGACGCCGGGGGGCCGAGCCGGCGATGAGCGCCCGGTTCTGGACGGTCACCGAGACCGCGTACTCGCCCGCCGGCGCCGGGCGCCCGCCCACCTGCGCGTCCCAGCGGATCGAGTGCGTCTGACGATCCCCGACCAGGGTGGCCAATCGCTTCGCTGGCCCCGGTCCTTTGCGCCAGATGCCGTAGACGGGAGGGACCGCCGAGGGCCCGGTGTAGCGGATGGTCACGGGGCCGGCGCTCCGCGCTGGAAGCCAGGACGGCGTCACCGCGATCAGCCTCGGGTGCGGCGGCTCGGTGACCAGCTCGATCCCGCGCACGCCAGTCGCGGCGCGGCCCTGCCGCCTGAGCGTCACTCGCACGTAGTAGGTGCCATCCGGTGGGACCGTGCCGTCGTCCGCCCGTCCATCCCAGTTGTACACGTGCCTGCCTCGCCGCAGCGAGCGCCCGTCCACCAGCCGGCGCACGCGATCACCCTCGGCGTCGACCACGTCGACAGTCACGAGATCCCCCTTCGGCAGAAAGAACGAGATGCGAGCGCGGTCCTTGCGCCCGTCGCCGTTCGGGGAGAAGTAGCGCTGGAGGGCCAGGCGCTTGACGACGGGCTGTCCGCTCTTCAAACGCTGGGTGACGAAGAACGCCGCCACCGTGGCCAGCACGAGCAGCACGAACACCGCGCGGGCGAGTGCGCCGCTCGACACGGGCACAAGGTATCCACGGCGGCTCCGGAGGGCTGGTGCTCGCGGGCTCATGGCAGCCGCATGATCTGCGCATGGGGCACCTCGAGCTCGTGGAACGCGTCGAGGCCGCGCGGATCGGTTCGGGCGAACGCACACCGGATCGTGCCCCCGTGGCAGACGGCGAGCCCGGGCAGCTCGCCCGCAGCGATGTCGTGGAGGGCGGCAGTCACACGAGCCAGGTGCTCGGCGAGGGACTCTCCTCCCGGGAACCGGAACTCGGCTCCGGCCCGCCGCCAGGCGTCCCACAGCTCGGGCTCGTCGCGCGCGATCTCGTCGAGCAGGCGGCCCTCCCATTCGCCCCTGTCGGACTCGGCCAGGCGCTCGTCCACGCGCACCTCGAGCCCGAGCTCCTCGGCCACGATGCCGGCGGTCTCCCGCGCGCGCGAGAGGTGGCTGGACCAGATGGTCCGCAGCCCTTCACCTGCGGCCGCGTGCGCGAGCTCGCGCGCCTGGGCACGACCGTGGTCGTTGAGCGGCACGTCGCGCCGGCCCTGGACCCGCGCCGGCGGGAGGTTGTAATCGGTCTCGCCGTGGCGGGCGAGCAGGATCAACCGCGCCTGTGGAAGAGCCCGAGTGTGTCGGCGCGCAGCCCGAGCCGCAGGGTCTCCAGGGATATGACGTCGCCGGGCAGGATGTTGCCCAGGTTCGCCTGCGGCCCTAATTGCCGGATGAACCAGACCTGCTGGTGCTTCTGCGGGGCCTCGAAGATGAGCCGGTTCGCATCGACCTCGTGCAGGATCTCGTCGATCAGGCCGGTACGCGCCTCGCCGTCCGGGCGGTACAGCCCGGCGTCGCCGGTCGCGCGCCCCTCGCAGATGACCCACCGCGCACCGGACTCGAGCGCGCCCTTGATCATCTCCACCCAGCGGTAGGGGGCGAGCAGCGCATCGGGGTCCTTCTCCCCCACCTCGCCGAACACCGTGAACTCCTCCGCGAAGGAGCGGATCAGATCGAGCTTCTCCTCCTCGGGGATCCGCACCGTGCCGCTCGAGACCTCGACGTGCTCGAGCCCGAGCTCGTGCAGCCACTCGCGCAGCTGTTCCACCCGTCCCTGCAGCCAGGCGAGCTCGGTGAGCGTCCCGCCGAGCATCACCGGTACCCCCGCGCTCCGGTAGCACGCGATCTTCGCCTGGAGGTCGTGCGTCACGTAGGCCGATCCCCAGCCCAGCCGCACGAGGTCGACGTAGTCGCCCGCGCTGGCCATCAGGCCCTCCGCCTCGGCGGTCGAGAGACCTCCGTCGATCACGTGCGTCAACCCTTCCTCCCTGGGCTTCCGGGCACGTTCGGGGAGCTCCATGAAGCCTGTCACCGGCGAGACCCTATCTGCAGAAGTCGGGGGTGCCGGGCGGTGCTAGCCGTGCGAGCGGTCGGCGCCCACGACCACGATCACGGTCGCGGCGCCCGCGAGAGTGGCGCTCTGGGCGTCGGCGGGCTCGATCTGCGAGATGCCCAAGCGGCGGGCGACCGCGCGGGCCTGCCTGCTGTTCCCCGGCCGGTACAGGACCACCGACTCGGCACGCTGCTGCTGGCTGGCCGTCGCCACGTTGCCGAGCCTGAAGCCGGCGGTCGAGACCTTCTGCCCGAAGTGCGACGCAAGTCCGGTGACCTGTGTGGCGTTGAGGACGCTGACCGTGACGGTGGAGGGGTCGATCGGCGGCCCGGCGGCGTGATGCGACTTGGACGAGGGCTTCTGCTGAGCGCTGGGCAGGTCCACGGGCGCGCCCTGTGACCCCTTCGAGCTCTTCTTCCCACCACCGGTCAGCGCGAGGACCCCGACCGTCCCGCCCAGGCCGAGGACGATCACGCCTGCCACGATCAGCGCGAGATAGCGCGGTGCGGTCCAGGGCCGGACGCGCCACTGCTTGGGCGGAGGGATCAGCCCGGTGCCGCCGGCGTCGCCGTTGATCACGGGGCTCGGGCGCTGCGGTACCGGGCGGGCCGGTAGGACCTTGGCGCCGGTGTTGGGCCGCGGGGGCGTGGCTGCTGCGGCTCCGGCCCCGTCCGGTGGCGCCGTCGCCGGCCTCTGCGCAGTAGCTGGCCCGGCCGCCGGCGCTCCGGTGGTCGGGGAAGCGCCGGCCGGACGGGTCGCGGGCGACGCCGGTGCAGCAGGGAACGCCTGAGCAGCGGCCGCAGGTGCCGCGCGATTGGTGGCGGGAGCCGCGCCGCTGGTGGCGGGAGCCGCGCCCGCGGCTGCCCCCGCAGGGGTCGCCGCCCGCTGCCCGGTCTGCGCAGCGGAGCCCGCGTTCGCGGTTGGCACGCCGGGCAGCGTGGGCTGAGAGATTGGCTGCGCGGGCCCGACGGCCCCGCTCGAGACCTGCTGGCCCGTGCGCACGGCGGCGGCCTCCGGAGTCCGCCCACCCACCTCGAACTCGGTGGCGCGCTCGGGCGCACGTCCGGCCCAATCGCGCAGGCGCTTCACGTCACGCGCCTGGGAGAAGTACAGGGCGGACAGCACGGCCAGCCCTATCACGGCCGCGAACCCCGCGTACGACCCCACCTGCTCGATCAGATGGGTCAGCGCGGCGACGGGCGCGGGGTGCGCGAAGAGCTCGTGTACCACGTGCACGGAGGTCAGACCTTAGCCTTGGGAGCGGAGGCTAGAGCGTCCGCTCCGGGCTCGGGGCCGTTGCCTCCCCCGCATTTATCGCGGCGGCGATGCTGCGCTCGGCGGCCAACGCCGCAACCGTGGAGGCGAGACCGCGGGCGTCGCCTGAGTACACGACCTCCTCGACGCGTGCGAAGGCCTCCTCCACCCACTCCGGGTCCAGCGCCGGGCGCACCGCGGTCACGATCTTCTCCGCGGGAGTCGGCTGCGGGCGCTCGTCCGGGTTGAAGAGCTCCTCGTGGATCTTCTCGCCCGGGCGCCTGCCCACGAACTCGATCGCCACCTCGGTTTCGGGCTCCCGCCCGGAGAGGCGGATCAT
>VAWV01000163.1:0-9660 GCA_005883295.1 Actinomycetota bacterium | reverse complement strand
CCGCGCGAGAGCGCACCTGACCGGATGATGAGCTGGACGGCCTCCGGGATCGTCATGAAGTAGCGCGTCATGGCGGGGTCCGTGACGGTGACCGGGCCGCCTGCCGCGATCTGGCGGCGGAAGATCGGGACCACCGACCCCGATGAGCCGAGCACATTGCCGAAGCGAACGGTCGCGAACTTGGTGTGCGGGAAGCGATGCTGCGCGGCCTCCAGCGCCCACTCGGCCAGCGCCTTGGAAGCGCCCATGACGGTGGCCGGGCTGACCGCCTTGTCGGTTGACACCAGCACGAACCGCTTCGCCCCGGCGTTCCCGGCGGCGGCCGCGACGATCCGGGTGCCCACCGCGTTGTTGCGAACAGCCTCCACCGGGTTCTCCTCCATCAGCAGCACGTGCTTGTACGCGGCCGCGTGGAAGACCACGCCCGGCCTGTGCTCCTCGAATACCTCGCCCATGCGCACAGCGTCCTTGCAATCGCAGAGGACGGCGAGCGCACGCGTGAAGTGGCGGTCGTGCTCCAGTTCGCGGCGGATCTCGAACAGGCTGTTCTCGGCGTTGTCCACCAGAACGAGCTGCTTGGGCCCGACGCGCGAGATCTGCCGGCACAGCTCGGCTCCGATCGAGCCGCCCGCGCCGGTCACGAGCACCACCTCGCCACTCAGGTACGCGCCAAGGCGGTCGATCTCCACGCGCACCGGCTCGCGCCCGAGCACGTCCTCCACCCGCACCTCGCGGACCTGCCGCATCAGGTCCACGCCGCCCGACAGAAGCTCGAAGACGGTCGGCAGCGTGCGCACGGGGATGCCGCGTTCGCGGCAGGCGGTCACGACCTTCTGGCGCAGCACACCGGGCGCCGACGGGATGGCGATGATGACCTCGTCCGGCTCCGCGCCATCGAGCACGCGTGGCAGCTGGCCGGTCGTGCCCTCGACCTTGAGTCCGCTCACCCGCATGCCCCGCTTGCGCGGGTCGTCGTCCACGAACCCAATCGGGACGCCCAACTCGGGGTTGCGCCGGAGCTCGGCGGCCACGAGCTGGCCGCCGTTGCCGGCGCCGACGATCAGGACCTCCCCAACGCCGCGCGGAACGGGCCCGCCCCTGAAGGGTCGCTCGAGGACGGCGCGCAGAAGGAACCGCACCCCGCCCACAAGCCCGAGCGTGAGGAGCAGGTCGAGCGCGATCACCCCGCGCGGCGGATCCAGCGCCACGCGGTTCGGGATCGCGAAGAACACGGCGACGAGCGCGACGCTCGCCGCGAACACGGCCTTGATGATCGACTCGAAGTCCTGCTGATCGATGAACCGCCACAGCCTGTGGTAGAGGCCGAACAGCGCGAATATCACGAGCTTCCCCACCACCACGAACCCGATCGACTCCGCAAGCAGGTGCTGGTAGCGGTGCGGGATCGAGTCGAAACGGAGCGCGTAGGCGAGGGAGTACGCACCTGCGACGAGGCAGGCATCGACCGACGCCTGGGCGACGCGTCGGAGCGCTACGGAGGACTCGAGGCGGGCTCGCATGGTCGGAGGGCTCCGGAGAACGGTTCAGTCTAGGCCGGAAGCGGCCGTTCGCGCGGCGTCGATTACCTCTTTTATGTCGTCGTTAGACAGCGCGGTGCCCATCGGCAGGGCGATGTTCGTGCGTGCGGCCTCGTCCGTGCCGGGCAGATCGAGCGCTTCGCCGCCGTAGCCGGCCATGCCCGGCTGGCGATGGCAGGGCGTGCGGTAGCTGCCGCGCGCGCCGATCCCCCTGTCCCGAAGCGCCGCTGCCAGACGGTCCGCGTCGGGGTGCCTGCAGACGAACAGGTGGTACACGTGCTCGGCCCCGTCCACTGCCCGCGGCAGCGCGAGGACGTCACCCAGCCCGCCCTCCTCGTACTCAGCGGCGGCGCGCCGGCGAGCTTCGTTCCATCCGTCGAGCTCGGGCAGGAGCACGCGAAGCGCCGCCGCCTGGAGCTCGTCGAGGCGCGAGTTGTAGCCGGCGTCGAAGAACGTCTCCTTGTCGTCGGAGCCGTGGAAGCGAAGGCGCCTGACCCGCTCGGCGATGTCATCGTCGTCGGTCGCCACCGCCCCGCCGTCGCCGAGGCACGGCAGGTTCTTCGAGGGGAAGAACGAGAACGTGCCCGCGTCCCCGAGCGCACCCGCCGGCCGGCCGCGGAGCGATGCGCCGACGGCCTGCGCCGCGTCCTCGACGATCGCGAGCCCGAGATCGCGCATCTCGTCGACCGGCGCGACGTTGCCGAACAGGTGCACGGGAACGACCGCGCGGGTGCGATCCGTCACCGCGCGCTCGACCGCGTCGCGCGTCACGCAGAAGGTCGCCGGATCGATGTCGCAGAAGACCGGGACCGCGCCGGCTGCCACGACAGCCTCGGGCGTCGCATAGAAGGTGAAGGAGGGCACCACCACCTCGTCGCCGGGCTGCACGCCGGCGGCCCGCAGGGCGATCGTGAGCGCGTCGGTGCCGTTCGCAACGCCGACCACGTGCGACACGCCCAGGTAGGCCGCGAGCTCCCGCTCGAACGCCTCGACCTCCGGACCCAGCACGTAACGGCCCGAGCGGACGACGGCCGAGATGCGGTCGATCAGCGCGTCGTGGTGCCGTTCCAGCGAGCTGGCGAAAAGGGGCACCGCCATGCGCCGCTACCCTAGCCGCGACCGATGCTCCTCATCGCCTCGATCACCGACAAACTGGTCGAGCTGGCGACGAACGTGGTGGGGGATCTCGGCTTGGCGGGCGTCTTCGTGCTCATGCTCCTCGAGAGCGCGTGCATCCCGATACCGAGCGAGGCCACCATGATGTTCGCCGGCTTCAACGTGAGCGACGCGGCGCCGCACCACCATTCGTACACGCTCGTCGAGCTGGTGGCGGTCGGGTCGGTCGCGAACCTGGTCGGCTCGTGGGTCGCGTATGCGGTCGGGTACTTCGGCCGGGTCGACCTCATCGAGAAGCACGGCCGCAAGCTGCACATCAAGCCCAGTCACCTGGCCACCGCCGACCGCTGGTTCCAGCGCCACGGGGACGCGACGGTCTTCTTCACGCGCATGCTCCCGATCGTTCGCACGTTCATCTCGCTTCCCGCGGGTGTCGCGAAGATGCCGTTCTGGCGCTTCAGCGCGTTCACCCTGGCCGGCTGCGTGCCGTGGGTGCTGCTCCTCACGGTCCTCGGGCAGCAGGCGGGGGACCGCTGGAAGCACTGGCGTCACAGCCTGGAGTACGTCGACTACGCGGTCGCCGCCGCCATCGTGGTGGGGATCGTGTATCTCCTGATCCGCCGGCGGCGCGGACGCGGGCGGGCGGCCACCGAGGCGGCCTGAGCGACGGCGGCGACGCGCGGCTCTCGATCGCCCAGGCCGCTGCGCTTGGGGCGCTCCAGGGTCCGGCCGAGCTGCTGCCGGTCTCCAGCTCGGGTCACCTCGTGCTCGTGCCCGCGCTGCTCGGCTGGCGTTACGGCGAGCTGGACCCCGAGCTGCGCAAGTCATTCGAGGTGGCCCTGCATGCGGGCACCGCGTTGGCCCTCCTGATCGGATTGCGGCGCGAGGTGGCCGACGTCGTCCGCGAGCTGGACGGACGGCGGCTCACGCGTCACGTCCTGGAGATGCTGCCGGCGGCGGGTGCGGCCCTCGCCTTCGAGCGGCGGATCGAGGAGCGCCTGGGCGCCCCGGAGCGGGTGGCGGCGGCCCAGGTCGCGGCCGGCACCGCGCTGGCGTTCGCCGACCTGTCGCCCGCACAGCGTGCGCGCGAGGACGCCGGACCGCTCGACGGGCTCGCCATCGGCGTGGCGCAGGCCACGGCCCTCGCGCCGGGCGTGTCCAGGAACGGCGCGACCCTCACGGCGGCCCGCCTCCTGCGGTTCGAGCGGGCCGCGGCCAACCGGCTCTCGCGCCACGCCGCGCTGCCGATCATCCTCGCCGCCACCGGGCTCAAGGGCTACCGGCTGGCGCGCCGCGGGCTGCCCGCCGGGACCGCGGCGCCGTTCGCGGCCGGGCTGGCTGTCTCGTTTGCGTCCACGCTCGCGTCCAGCCGGCTGGTCGGGCGCATGGACGCGGCGCGCTCGTACGCCCCGTTCGCCGCCTACCGGATCGCGCTTGGCTCCGCGGCGCTCGCTGTGCTGACCCGGCGATCGGGCACACTGCGCGCATGACCGACAACGCCTACGCTCGAGCCGGCGTCGACACGGCCCGAGCCGAACAGGCCGTGACGGCGCTCGTCGACGTGCTTCGGCACATCGACCTCGGCCGGCCGTCGCGCACGGTGCTCGGCTCGGGGCACTACGCCAACGTCCTGAGGATCGACGATCGGACCGGCATCGCGCTGTCCACCGACGGGGTGGGCACCAAGGTGATCGTCGCGGAGCAGGTCGGCCGCTTCGACACGGTCGGCGTCGACTGCATCGCGATGAACGTGAACGACGTGATCTGCGTGGGCGCCGAGCCGATCGCGGTGCTCGACTACATCGCCGTCGAAGAGGCGGATCCGGAAATGCTCCGGCAGATCGCCGAGGGCCTGCGCGCGGGCGCCGAGCAGGCGTCGGTGGAGATCCCGGGCGGCGAGCTGGCGCAGCTCCCGGAGCTCATCCGCGGCCACCCGTCGCCGCGCGGGTTCGACCTCGTGGGCGCGTGCTTCGGGACAGTTCAACTCGACGCGGTCGTGAGCGGAGCGAAGGTCAGGCCGGGAGACGCCGTGATCGGCATCCCGTCGAGCGGTGTGCACTCGAACGGGCTGACGCTCGCGCGGCGCGCTCTCCCGTCCCTGCACGAGCGGCCCGCCGAGCTGGGCGGCGCAACGGTCGGGGAGACGCTCCTCGAACCCACCGTGATCTACGTGCGCGCGATCACCGAGCTGCTGGGCTCCGGAGTGGACGTGCGCGGCCTGGCGCACATCACGAGCGGCGGCCTGCTCAACCTCCTACGGCTCGAGGCCGCCGTAGGCTACGACATCGACGGGCCGCTTCCCCGCCTCCCGGTGTTCGAGCTGATCGCCGCGCGCTCGCGGGCGAGCGAGGCGGAGCTGCTCGAGGTCTTCAACATGGGCTGCGGGTTCTGCGTCGTGGTGCCCGACGACCAGACCGATGTCGCGGTGGAGCTCCTCGACTCCCACCACGGCGGCACCGCCGTGATCGGCCACGTGACCGACGAGGCGGGCGTGGTCCGGTTGCCGGGCCTCGTCGGCCGCGCGGACACCGGTTTCAGCTCCGCCTAGCGGTACCGGTACGACTTTGGGTTCCCTACGGACCCAAAGTCGAACCGCTACCTCAAGCCAACTCCCACAACCACCCGGTGAGCACCCGGACCGGCTTTAGTTGCCATTCGGAAGCAAGTCGCCACAGCTCGGCGTTGGCGCGGGGCTCCGGAAGCGAACACACCTCCTCCACCTCGCGCGTGGCCATACGGCCGAACCGCCGCAGCGCGTCCAGCACGCTAGGGCGCTCCACGTCTGCGGGCTCGGCCCCCGCCAAGACCGCCGCAGCCCGGAGCTGGTCGTAGGTCGCCCGGCCATACACGCCGTGCTCGGAGCCGTCCTCGCCGACGAAGACGGCAGAGGGGAAGGGCAGCCGCTCGCCGCTCCCGTGCGCGTCGGCCACGTTCCCCGCCGCCCGCACCTCCTCCGGCACGGTCCTGGTCGCCTCGAGGTCGGCTCCGAACGCCTCCACGATCGCGTGCGAGTCGAGATCGACGCGAAAGCGCTCCACGTTCAGGCCCGCTTCGCGGGCGGCCTCCACGAGCGGCTCGCGCGTGTCGAGCTTGCGCCGGAAGCAGAGGAGCCCCTCGCGGAGCGTCCGCAGGTACCGGTAGCCGCCGTCCTGCGCCTGCTCCTGCGCGGCCTTGACCGCCATGCAGGCCGGATAGGTCGTGGCGATCGGGCCCTCCTTCCAGAGGAGCGGATCGAGCGGCATGCGGGTCTCGCTCGCCACCTCGAGCCAGTGCGTGAGCAGCCATGGATAGACGTCGCGCGCGTACGTATAGTCGCGGGCAAGCCCTCCCATGATCCAGGTGAAAGCAAGCGACTCGCCGAACTCCCACATGAGCCGGCGGACCAGCGGTTCGGCGGCCCAGGACCACGAACATGCGGGGTCGGTGAAATAACGGACACGCGCCGGCACCGCGCGCAAAATAGACCACAGTGATCGGCACCCTTCTAAACGGCCGCTTCCGGCTGGAGGAGCAGATCGGCTCCGGGGGGATGTCGACCGTCTACAGGGCGTTCGACGAGACGCTGGAGCGCTGGGTGGCGATCAAGCTCATGCACACCGCGCTCTCGGACGACCCCCTCCAGCACGAGCGCTTCCGCCGCGAGGCGAGGGCGGTGGCGCGCCTCTCCCACCCCCACATCGTCACCGTCATCGACGCGGGGGACGACGACGGCCATCCCTACATCGTTCTCGAGTACGTGGAGGGCGAGACCCTCAAGGCCCGGCTCAGGCGGGGCGGCGGCCTGCCGGTGGTGGAGGCGGTGGCGTACGCGGTGGAGATCGCGCGCGCGCTGTCGGCCGCGCACGCGCAGCGCCTAGTGCACCGCGACGTGAAGCCCCAGAACGTGCTGGTGGACCTCGAGGGACGGGCGAAGGTCACGGACTTCGGCATCGCCAGAGCGCTCGACGACGGCGGCCTCACCGCCACCGGCCGCGTGCTCGGCACCACCGACTACGTCGCGCCCGAGCAGGCGCTCGGCGAGGAGGTGACCGAGCAGTCGGACATCTACTCGCTCGGAATCTGCCTGTACGAGATGCTCACCGGCGAGGTGCCGTTCAAGGCCGAGAGCCAGGTGGGCGTCGCGATGAAGCACGTGCGCGAGCGGATCCCGGACGTGCAGCACGTGCGGCCGGAGGTGTCGGCAGCGCTCGCGGCCGTGATCGAGCGCGCGACGGCCAAGGAGCGCCGCAACCGCTACGCGACCGCCGAGGAGATGGTCTGGGACTTGGAGCAGGCGCTGGCGATCGAGGCCGCCCGGCGGGGCGAGGCCACCGGCGAGGCGACCACCGTGCTGCGCGCGCTGCCCGAGGAGACCGGAAGGCTCGCCCCGGGCCGGCTGCGCCGCCCCGGACGCTACGCCGCCGCCGCGCTGCTCGTTGCCGCGGCCGTGGCCGGAGCGATCCTCCTGCTCGCAACCAACACCGAGCGCGGGAGCCGCGGCACGGCACGCGCTACTCCGCCGCCAGGCCTCCGGGTCGCGCACCTGATCGGCGCCACTGACTACGACCCCTACAAAGGGGACGGCGAGCATCCGGAGCAGACCCAGAACGCGATCGACCGCGATGCCCTCAGCACCTGGTCGACCTCGCACTACTCGGGCGGGAACCTGGGGAAGGCGGGCGTCGGCATCTACGTGGACGCGGGCTCGCTGGTTCACGCCCGGCGAATCGACATCCGGACACCCACGCCTGGATTCCTCGCGCGGATCTACGGCTCGAAGGTGCCCGAGACGACCGGGATCGGACCGAACCCGAGCTCGTTCGTGGACTGGGGCAGCCCGCTCGCGCAGGTCACCGTCACCAAGCGCAAGAAGATCTACCTCAAGCGGGACGGCGGGCCGTTCCGCTACTACCTGATCTGGATCTACCGCCTGCCGCCGAACCAGGACCACGCCGAGGTCGGCACGGTCCGGCTGTATCAGTAGCGGTAGCTCCGCTCCTCCCGGTAGCGCTCGAGCGCGAGCGACACCAGGCGGTCCAGCAGCTCGCCGTACGCAACCCCGGACGCCTCCCACAGCTTCGCGTAGACGCTGGTTGAGGTGAAGCCGGGCATGGTGTTGAGCTCGTTGACCAGCACCCGGTCGCCGTCCTCCACGAAGAAGTCCACGCGCGCGAGCCCCGCGCATCCAGCCAGCCGGAATACCTGGCAGGCGAGCTCGCGGACGCGCTCGCGGGCCGCCGGCTCGATCCGCGCGGGGACGATCAGCTCCATCCCGCCCTCGTTGTACTTGGCCTCGTAGTCGTACCAGTCCGCGTGGGCCACGATCTCTCCGGGCTCGGAGGCCTCCGGGCGGCCGTTGCCGAGCACCGAGCACTCCACCTCGAGACCGTCCGACATCGCCTCGACGATCACGTGCGGGTCGTGCGCGAAGGCGGAGTCGAGCGCGGGACCGAGCTCCTCCGGGGACTCCACCTTCGATATGCCGACCGACGACCCGAGCCGCGCGGGCTTAACGAACACCGGCGTGCCGAGGCGCGCGGCGCCCCCCCGGTCGTCGCCCGGGCGAAGGCCGACGTACTCCACCTGGGGGATCCCGGCGGGCGCCATCAGGTCCTTGAACACGACCTTGTCCATGCAGAGCGCCGAGGCGAGAACGCCGGCGCCCACGTAGGGCACGTCGGCCACCTCGAGCGCGCCCTGGACGCTGCCGTCCTCGCCGAAGGGCCCGTGGAGGACGGGGAAGACCACATCGGCGCCGAGCAGGCCGGCGCCCGGCTCGACGGTCACGGGGCGGCCCTCGTGCGACCAGCGCCCGTCGCGCGAGATCAGCACCTCGAGCGGCTCGTGACCCGCGGCCGCCAGACCCCCGCGCACGGCGGCGGCCGAGGCCAGCGAGACATCGTGCTCGCTCGAACGGCCGCCCCCTAGGACGGCGATCCTCATCCGGGCTTGCAGGTCCCGCTGGGCGGCGGGTTCGCCGGCGGGCTGCTCGGGGGGGTGCAGGTCTTGCCGACGTAGATCGTCACCGCCGAGCCCTTCTTCTGCTTCGACCCGGCGGCCGGGCTCTGGTGGATGACCTTCCCCTGGTCGCTCGCCTTCCCGAGCTCCTGGACGACCCTGACGGTGAAGCCGGCGCCCTGAAGGATGCCGCTCGCCTCGTCCTGCTTGCGGCCCTTCACGTCGGGGACCGGGACCTTCTGCTCGCCCTGCGAGACGGTGATCGTCACGCGCGAGTTGATCGGCAGCTGCGAGCCGGCCGTCGGGCTCTCCGCGAACACCTGGCCCTTCGGCTTGCTCGACGGGGCCTCGTGGACGGTCACGCGCAGGCTCGCGTCCTGCAGCTTCGCCTGGGCGTCGGGCTTCTGCTGTCCGACCACGTCGGGGACGGTCACGAGCTGCGGCCCATTGCTCACGAACAGGTCCACACGCGAGCCGACGTTCACCTGGCTCAGCGCGGGCGGGTCCGTCCTGATGACGATCCCTGCGGGGACGGTGGAGGAATGCTCCTGCTGGATGTTCGCGAACAGCCCCTGTTTCTTCAGCAGCTTGATGGCCTTCGCCTGGGTCTTCCCCCCCACGTCCGGGACGCTGGTGAAGCCGGGCCCGTTCGAGACGTACAGCTTCACGGTGGAGCCCTTGTCGATCCGCTGACCGGCGGTCGGGTCCTGGCGGACGACGACCCCCACCGTCTGGGTGCTCTTCACCTGGAGGATCTTCCATTTGAGGCCCTCGCTCGCGAGCGTCTGTACGGCGGTCGTGGCCGGCTTGCCCACGGACTGCGGAACCGTCACCTGCTCGGGCCGCGTGAGCAGGAAGGCCGCCACCGCCGCGCCGGTGAGCAGGATGAGGGCCAGCGTGACCCACGGCCAGCGCCGCCTGCGCTCCTCCGGCTCCGGCGGGGGAGCGACCACGGGGGCCCAGCTCTCCGTGAAGCCGCCGCCGTCGGTTCCCGACCGGATCGCGGTGCGCGCCGCCTCGAGCGCCACGATGAAGTCGTCCGCCGTCGCGTAGCGGCTGGCCGGATCCT
>VAWV01000162.1 GCA_005883295.1 Actinomycetota bacterium | reverse complement strand
CGGTCATGCAGAGGGCGGTCTCGATGTCGCCGCCGATCGCGGCCACGGCGTCGGCCGGGGTGGAGGGGGTGATGGCGACGCCGGCGAGGCAGCCCGCCTCGTGCACGGCCTTCACCGCGTAGTGGACGTGCGGGGTGGCCTCGAAGTGCACGGTGATCTGGTCGGCGCCCGCGCGCGCGAACTCGTCGACCTGCCGCTCGGGGCGCTCGATCATGAGGTGCACGTCGAGCATCCCTCCGGCGTGGTGCACCTGCTCCCTCAGGCCGTTCACGATGAGGGGTCCGATCGTGATCGGCGGTACGAAGTGGCCGTCCATCACGTCCACGTGGATAACCCGGGCGCCGGCGTCCATCACCTCGCGCACGCGGTCGCCGAGATGGGCGAAGTCGGTGGCCAGGATCGAGGGCGCCACGCGGCGTTCGCGGAGCAGCTCCCGCGCGTCGGTCACGGGGCTGACGCTACACGAAGCTTGGGCGGAGGCCCGGCCGCGCTGTTAGGCGAAAACGCCGTCCAAGGAATTCGCTCGCGGTCTGCGGGCTTCCGGGTTACCCTGGCTCGGATGCGAATTGGGAGCACGTGCACCAGGAAGGTCGCGGCGCCGCTTGCGGCTGTCGCAGCGGTGGCGGCACTGTTGGCGGTCGGCACCTCGGAGGCCGCCGCCTCGACGCTCACGGTCCATCAGGCTCGCGCTCTGGCGGAGAAGATCGTGGCCCAGCAGCGCCACAAGCGCTCGCTCGTGTACGCGCAGCTCGGGGACCCCGTTCGCAAGTCCTCCAGCCCATCAGGCCCGCGCCCTGGCCGAGAAGATCGTGGCCCAGCAAGGCCACAAGCGCTCGCTCGTGTACACGCAGCTCGGGGACCCCGTTCGCAAGTCCTCCAGCAAGATCGTCTTCGCGTACCGCGACCGTTCGACGTCGAACGTCCTCTGCACCGCCCGTATCGTCGTGGTGGCCCAGTCGTCGCTGAAGGTCTGCGACCAGGTGAGCGTGCCGCGCAGCCACCGCGGCGACGTGCGCCTGCTGGTGAAGGCCGGCGGCGCCTGGGCGTTCTACTCCCCGCTTCGCTCGCGGCTCGGGACGTTCGCGAGCCAGCTCGACAACGTGAGCACGGGCGACCCCAACCTCACCCGGGGCCAGAAGTCCTGGGACAAGACCCTCGTGCTCTTCGACTCGCTACCGGCGGCCGCCGCCAACCCGTGCCGTGCCGTGCAGAAGTGGGCCGACAACGGGTTCTCGTCAGACACCGCGCCGGCCGACTTCGGCGAGCTCAAGGTCGAGCTGGACCAGTTCGCGGCGGAGAGCCGCGCCCTCGACCAGGTGTCGAAGTACCTGGACGACGCGGGCGTGCTCCCGACGCCGGCGCGGGCCTTCGCTCCGAACGGCCTGCTGGCGCTGGCGCTTCAGAAGCACTAGCGTCCGCCCCCGCGCCTAGCCTGGGCGCATGCTCGAGGTCGGTGCCCGGATGAGCGAAGAATCACTGCGCGAGACCACCCCTCAGGTCTTCCTGATCGCCCGCCCGTCGCTCGACCTGGACGGCATGCGCGGGTACCTGGAGAGCGTCGGCGGGGAGTCGTGGCTGGATCGCCGCGTCGACGAGGCCGGCGGAAACCCCAATCCGGGCGAGGCGCTGGTCGAGTTCGGCGGGCGGCTCTGCTACCGCAGCTGGGAGCCTGGGCTGAACCCGAACGTCCGCCGCATCCGCACCGACCAGGCGGAGTACTTCGCCAACATCCTCCGGTCCCAGCACGGCAGCGTGCTCGAGCACGCCAACTACTCGCTCGCGCTGAGGAACGTGTCCCGAACGTTCACCCACGAGCTGGTCCGGCACCGCGCGGGCTCCGCGTTCAGCCAGGAGAGCCTCCGCTTCGTGCGGCTGACAGACATCGGCTTCCGCGTGGCGCCCGCCCTCGAGCCGGTGCGCGAGCAGGTGGTCCACTTGGTCGAGCAGCTCGAGGAGTTCCAGGTCAGCGCGGCCAAGGAGCTGGGGATCGACGACGAGGGGGTGCCCTTCCACGTGAAGAAGGAGGTCACCTCGGCGCTGCGGCGCCTGGCGCCCATCGGGCTCAGCACGGACATCGTGTGGACGGCGAACGTGCGGACGCTTCGCCACGTGATCGAGATGAGGACCGCGCCGGGGGCCGAGGAGGAGCTGCGCCTCGTCTTCGATCAGATCGCCCGCATCATGAAGGCCGAGGCGCCCAACCTCTTCCAGGACTTCAAGCGCCTGGACGACGGCACCTTGGCGCCAGAGTTCCGAAAGGTCTAGGCGCGCGGCGGCCGACCGGCCGCCCTCAGTGCACGTGTCAGCCGCGGCCGTCGAGGCCGACCGTCACGTCCCCGCCGGACTCGACGATCGTCGGCACCACGCCACTCGAGGAGTGCGAGAACAGCTCCTCGCGCCAGTCGGGGCGCGTGGTGGCGTCGCGCTCCTCCCAGTCGAGGCCGTCCGCACTCAGTCGCTCGCGCGCGCCCTCGCAATAGGGGCAGCCCGGCTTGACGTACATGATCCGGTCGCTCACGCGACCGACGTTAGCGTTTCGGGAGATTTACGCTGAAGGGCAGCTTCCGCGTGAGCACTCGCCCGCGCGGCGTCCGGATCCGGACGGTTCCGGCGCCCGTGCCGGTCAGCCGCTTGCCGCTCAGCTTGAAGGTCTCGAACGCGGCCGGCGCCTTTGGGAAGGTGAAGGTGAAGCCCCACGCCCGGCTGTGCGCGGCCACGGTCGAGTACGTCCAGGCGCTGGAGTGGGAGACCACCTTTCCCCACAGCCCCCAGTGCATGGCGTCGGTCAGATGCTGGCGCCAGTAGGGCCAGTCGTGGATCCCGTGCCGGGGCTCGTAGGTCACGTCCACGCCCGCCGCCCTAGCCGCGTTCACGAAGTCGTTCGCGTGCTGGCGAAGCTCGGCCTCGGCCACCTGACCGAAGGTGTTGTCCGCCTCGCTCGGATTGGTCGTGGTGCCGTCGCCGACCGCCACGAACGCGCGTGTGTGCCGGAGGTTGTCAACGAGGGCGACCGGGTTGTGCCCCTGCCAGTAGAAGCTCTGCGCGTTCGGGTCCCCGTAGACGTCCTGGTAGTTCTCGCCCTGGGTGTTGAAGCCGTCGGGCCACTCGGGACGCTGGATGCTGAGCACGCCGGAGAACGACGCGACCGAGCCGAAGTAGCCGGGCCGCTGCTCGGCATAGAACATCGCGCCCTCGCCGCCCATGGACAGCCCGGCGATCGCGTGCCAGCGGCGACCGGACTTGATCCGGAACTTCCGGGAGATGAGCGGGATCAGCTCGTCGAGGTGGTAGCGCTCCCACGCCGGGTTGCCGCGCCTGCCGCCGTTCCACCAGTTCGTGTACCAGCCGCGGCCGCCCTCCGGCATCACGACTATCGCCGGCAGCCCCGCCGCCAGATGAGCCAGGTCCCCGTTCTTCGGGTCCATCCACGAGTCGTACGTGTCGCCGTGTCCGTGCAGCAGGTAAAGCACCGGGAAGCGGCGCTTTCCGTTGTAGGCGTCGGGAAGCAGGACGTTCACGGGGAGCGACCGGGCCGACGGCAGACCGGCTCGGTGGACGGTGTTGAAGGGAATGTTGGGATCCGCGCCGTTCACGTATCTGCTGTGCGTGGTGAAGCGGACGAGCCTGGATGCGTCGGCCGAGCCGGCCGGTGCGAGGGCCACGAGGATCGCGGCGACGATCACGGCACGTACGCGCATTGCCCGATGGGAGGTTAGACCTGGAGAGGCCGAGTAGCGTTCGGTTCGTGGCCGAGGCACCCGCCGCCGAGCTACCGCGCGAGTCTCCCGTGGAGCCCGAGCTGCGCGAGGTCGGCCGCTCGCTGGCGACCGCGTTTCCATCCCGCGCCCGCCATCCACTCCGCGCGCTGGACGCGAAGGCGATGGAGCGCTCGGCCGAGGACGCGGAGCTGCGCGCCGCCCTGTTTCGCCTGGTGGACGTGACCCCCGCCACCCGCTCGCTCGACGACCTCGCCCGCCACCTGGGCGCCTACCTGGAGGACGTCGAGGAGCAGCCGCAGCCGCTGCGCGTGGCCATGCGGATGGCGGGCAGCGCGGCGGGGAGGCGCGCGCTCGGCGCGGCCGCCGCCGCCTCGGTGCGGCACATGGCGCACCGGTTCATAGTCGCGGAGTCGCCGCACGCGGCCCGGCCGGTCCTCGGCGACCTGTGGCGGGCCGGCGTTGTGTCGTCGCTCGACCTGCTCGGTGAGGCGACCGTAACCCAGGCCGAGGCCGACCGCTACGCGGAGCGCTGCCGGGAGGCACTCGACGAACTGGCGGAGGCGGCGCCCGGCTGGCCCGAGCGGCCCCTGCTCGAGCGCGATTCGAGCGGTCCGATCCCGCGGGCGAACCTGTCGGTGAAGGTCTCGGCGCTCACTCCGCTGCTGCGCCCCGATGCACCGGACCGCGGCCGCGAGGATGCCGCCCGGCGGCTGCGACCGCTGCTCTTGCATGCGCGCGAGCTCGACGCGCACATGCACATCGACATGGAGTCGCTCGACTCCCTCGAGACCACGCTCGAGCTTGTATTCGAGCTGCTCGAGGAGGCGGGTCTACGCGAGGGGCCGTCGGTCGGGGTGGTGCTCCAGGCCTACCTGCGCGACTCGCCCGCGCACCTGGACCGCATCCTGCGCTTCGCCGGCGCCGCGGATCGCACGCCTCCCCTCGTGGTCCGGCTGGTGAAGGGCGCGTACTGGGACCACGAGGTGGTCGAGGCCCGGCAGCACGGTTGGCGCCCACCCGTCTACGAGCGAAAGGCGGACTGCGACCGCAATTTCGAGGCGCTCACCCGCCGCCTGCTCGACGCCCGTCCGCTCGTTCGTGTGGCGATCGGATCCCACAACCTGCGCTCGGTGGCCCACGCGATCGCCTACAGCCGGGCGAGCGGTTCGAGCGATGCCGACATCGAGCTGCAGGTGCTGCGCGGGCTTGGGGACGACCTCCAGCACGCGCTCGCGGCCTCCGGCTTCCGGGTCCGCACCTACTGCCCGGTGGGCGAGCTCGTGGCCGGCATGGCCTACCTGGTGCGCCGTCTGCTCGAGAACACCTCGAACGAGTCGTTCCTGCACGAGCAGGCCCGCGGCGTTTCGGTCGACGAGCTGCTCGCGCCGCCGGCGTGAGGCCGTTCACCAACGAGCCCACGCTGGAGCTGCGGCGCTCGGACGCCCGCGAGTCCCTTCTCGCCGCCCTGCGAGAGCTCGATGCGCGGCTCCCGATCGAGGTGCCGGTTCTCGCCGGGGGCGAGCGCGTCGGCCCGGCCGACGTCGAGGTCTTCCACTCGACCGACCCGGGTGAGCCGGAGCGCGTGGTGGCCGTCGCCACACGCGGCGGTCCCGGCGTTGCCGCCACAGCCGTGCAATCAGCGCGCGACGCGTTTCCAGCCTGGCGCGCGCGTCCGGCGGCCGAGCGCGGCGGAATCCTGGTCGCCGCTGCGGAGCGGCTCCGCGAGCGGCGCCTGGAGCTGGCGGCGCTCCAGGTTCGGGAGTGCGCCAAGCCGTGGGGCGAGGCCGACGCCGACGTGTGCGAGGCGATCGACTTCCTCGAGTACTACGCGCGCGAGGCGATCCGGCTGGCCGAGGGGCCGTCGCTGCTCCAGGCGCCCGGCGAGCGCAACGCGATGCGCTACGAGCCTCGCGGTGTTGTCGCGGTGATCGCGCCCTGGAACTTCCCGCTCGCGATCCCGACCGGGATGGTCGCGGCGGGGCTGGCAGCCGGCAACGCGGTGGTGCTCAAGCCGGCCGAGCAGTCGCCGGCGTCCGGGCTGATGCTCGTGGAGGCCCTGCGCGAGGCCGGCGTGCCCAGCGGCGCGATCTCGCTGGTCGCCGGCTACGGCGACGCCGGCGAGGCGCTGGTGCGGGACCCCGCAGTGCACACGATCGCATTCACCGGGTCGAGCGCCGTGGGGCTCGGGATCGTCCGCGCCGCCGCCGAGACGCCCGACGCCCAGCCCCACGTGAAGCGGGTGGTGGCTGAGATGGGGGGAAAGAACTGCGTGATCGTCGACTCCGACGCCGACCTCGACGAGGCGGTCCCGGCGATCGTGCGATCGGCGTTCGTGTACGCGGGCCAGAAGTGCTCGGCCTGCGCGCGGGTCCTGGCGCACGAGGCGGTGGCCGAGACGCTGATCGAGCGGCTCGCCGGGGCGGCGTCCGTGCTCGAGGTGGGCCAGGCCGAGTCGTTCGGCACCGACGTCCCGCCGGTGATCGAGCGCGAGGCCCGGGACAGGGTCGAGAGCTACGCAGCACAGGCCGCCGCGGAGGGGCGCGTGGTGGCGCGCCGGGAGCCGGTCCCGGAGCGGGGGTGGTTCTGCGCCCCCACGGTGGTCACCGACCTCCCGCCGGAGTCGTCCGTGCTGCGCGACGAGATCTTCGGCCCGGTGCTGGCCGTGGACCGCGTCCCGAGCATCGACGCCGCCTGCGAGGTGCTCGAACAGTCGCCCTTCGCGCTCACAGGCGGGCTCTTCTCGCGCAACCCGGCGGTGGTCGAGGAGGTGGCGCGGCGGGCGCCGGTCGGGAACCTCTACGTGAACCGTCACATCACGGGGGCGATGGTCGCCCGCCAGCCGTTCGGCGGGAATCGGCGTTCCGGCGTCGGGTCGAAGGCGGGTGGGCCGGACTACCTCCTGCAGTTCGTGGAGCCGCGCGTGGTCACGGAGAACACCATGCGCCACGGGCTCGTGGTGGAGTAGTCAGCCTTCGAGGTCGAGCCCGCCGAAGACCGTCGCGAGCCGCCACGCGTAGTAGCGGCTCATCGTGTCGAGCGCGGCGGGCTCGCTGCCGAGCAGCGACTCCACGCGCCCGCGGTCGAGCAGTGGCCAGGCCGGGTGGTCGGGCTGCTCGAGGACGGTGTCACGCACCTCAGGGAGGATCGACCGGAGCGAGTCGGCGGCCGAGCGCGCGCCCAGCCGCCGGCGGACCAGGCCAGCGACCTGTCGCGTTCGCCGCCGCAGGCGACCGGCGCCGCGGCTGTGCTCGAACCCGATGTCAGCAAGCTCGGGAGCGAGCCGTTCCAGCACGCGCTCGTGGAAGGCATGCCGGGCGCGCTCGGCGGCGGGGAGCCCAACCAGGTCGGGGAGGAGCCGGGCGGACCACAGCGGCGACGTGGTGTCGCGCACGTACTCCACCGCGCCGTGGGTCGCGCCCGCCCAGGTGCCCATGCGGCGCTGGACGTAGAACGCGTCGGGCACGTCCACGGGGGCCAGGCCCGCGTCGAGCTGCTCGCCGACCCAGGATCCGATCTCTTCCTGAACCAGCTCACGGCCGTGGTCGGATAGGACGTCGGAGCGACCGGGCCGGCGCCCCAGGAACAGGCGGGTGAGACGCTCGGTCAGGGCGTCCCTGTCGAGCCCGTCGCCCGACCCGTAGTACGAGCGCGCGATCTCTCCGCCCTGGCCGCTGTGCCAGAGAGGCAGCGGGCCATCCCGCGGACCGAGCGGGAACCCGGCCGCGTCGGCCAGGGTCGACGTTCCGGACTCGGTCAGCGCGATCACCCGCGCGGCCCGGCGCCAGTCGCTCCAGAGCGTCCCGTGGGGGTCGTCGGGGATCAGCGAGTGCTCGACTCCGGCGACCTCCGCCAGCTGGCGGCCGATCCGGACGTCCGCCGACGACTCGTTTCCCCCGGTTGTCGCGGAGAACGCGATCCCAGCCTGGCGCGCTGCGGCGAGCACGAGCCGGGAGTCGCGGCCGCCGGTGATCGGCACCATGTTCGGGCGCCCGGGCCAGTCGGCGAGTGCGCGCGTGGCGGCCGTGAGCAGAGCCGCCGCGCGGTCGGCGTCGAACCCGGCGCCGAACAGCGGGGCAAGGCGGTCGGCCGCGAAGCCGGCACCGCCCCGCTTCACGCCCGCCCACACCGGATCGCCCCGCAGCGACCAGCCGCCTCCGAGGATGGCGGCCAGCGCGGCGGGGTCCAGCTCGCGGGTGCCGCGGAGGTCGCGCAGGAGCTCGGCGTTGTTGGAGAGCCAGTGCACCTCCTCGACCTCGATCTCGTAGATCGGATAGGCGCCCACCGGGTCGGTGATCACGTCGAGCTCGCCGCGCGCGTCGTCGCAGCGCACCGCCACGAAGCGGCCGTCGAGCGCGGAGCTGTCCGGCCCGTCGATGAAGTAGCGGGGATCGATCGGCCCGCGGCCATCGGCGTCGCGGTCGCCGGTCCAGCGGATCGGCCGGCCGGAGAAGAGGGCGAGGCGGTCGCGCTCCGCCAGGGCGTATGGCACGCCCCCCGTCTGCTCCGGGGAATGCGCCGTCCACGCGGCCACGAGCGCGCCCGACGGCGCGGACCACGTCTCCACCGATCGGCCGGGGAAGAACGGCAGCCGTTCGAGCAGGCCGCTCAGCGCGCGCTCGGCCGCCGCCACCTGCCCGCGCACCCCGATCAAGAACAGGTTCAAGGCCCTAAGTGTCCTGAGTCGTCATTTCGGCGCGCCTTCCCGGCGTCTGGACACGCCTGACGCCACTAACGGGAATCGCCGATGCCCTGCATCGACTCATCCCGCGTGCGTCGTCAGCCGCGCCCAGCCACTCGGGAAGCTGAGGCCGAACTTCCGCCTCAGGACACTAGTGTGATCTGATCCCGGCCGTGCAGGACGCGATGTTGAGGACCATGCGCGCGTTCTGGCTCGAGAGCGCGAGGGCCTCGTGGGGCGGATCCACACTCGAGCTGCCGGGCGTCGCCGCCGCGGTCGTGCCGGCCATGCCGCAACGGTCGGTGGTGAACTGCGTGGTGTACGAGGACGCGGACGCGCTCGGAGCCGCTCTCGACCAGCTCGCCGCCGCCTACGAGACGGCCGGCGTGCTCGCGTGGACCGTGTGGGTCCCGGAGGCCGACACCCGCGTGCAGGAGCTCCTCACGGCCGCGGGGCACGTTTTCGACGCCGAGCCGATGGGACAGGCGCGCGAGCTGGACGGGATCGAGCCTCCGGGCGAGGGGGAGCTCGATCTGGTCGCCGATCCGTCGCCGGACGACTTCGAGCCGGTTGTCGCGGGCGCGTACGGATGGCTCGGGTTCGGGGCGGCGATGGAGCGTCTGCCGTTCCACCCCTATGTCGCGCGCCACGAGGGCAGGCCAGCGGCCTGCCTGGGGATCTTCGACCACGAGGGGGACGCCGGGGTGGAGCTCGTCGGGACGATCCCCGAGGCGCGCGGCCGCGGCCTGGCCAGCCGGCTGCTGCAGCGGGCGCTCGCCGACGCGCGCGAGCGCGGCTGCAGGATCTCCACGCTGCAGGCGACCCGGGCCGGCTACCCGGTCTACTCGCGCCTCGGCTACAGGGACCTCGGCCGGGTCCAGATGTGGGAGCGCCGCGAGCCCGCACCCGAGGGATGAGCGGGCGCCTGGCGCGCCTGCGGCCGCACCTCCCCCTGGCCTTGCTGGTGCTCGCGGGGCTGGCCCTGCGGACCCTGCTCATGGTCGCGTACCGGCCGGCGGTCCTCAGCAACGCGGACTCAGCCCGCTTCCTGCACTTCGCGCATTACTCGAACGGCCTGTTCGAGGACCACTTCGGGCCGAGCGGCTACGCGGCGGTCCTGAAGGCGATCCGGTTCTTCACGACGCAGTTCGAGGCGACGATCGCGTTGCAGCACCTGATGGGTGTGGGTACCGCGCTCCTCCTGTACGCGGCGGTGCGCCGCCTCGGCGCCCCGCGCTGGGCCGCGCTGGTGCCGGCTGCGGTCGGTCTCCTGTCCGGCGATCTCATGTACCTGGAGCACGCGCCGCTGTCGGAGTCCCCGTTCCTGGTCCTGGCCGCGGGGGGCCTGTACGCGGCGGTGCGCGGACTCGACCGCAGCGGCCGCTGGTACCTGTGGCTAGCGCTCGGCGGCGCGCTCCTGGCGGCGTCGTCGCTGTTTCGCAACGTAGGGCTGATCCTGCCGCCGGTGGTGGCGATCTGGGCACTGGCCGCGACGCCCGGGGCGGTCCGCGAGAAGCTGATCGGAGCCGCGGCTGCGGCCGGCGGCGGGGCGGTGGTGATCGGCGTGTATGCCGCGCTCGCAGCGCTCCACGGCGGCACCATGGGCATGTCCGACGTGAGCGGCTGGAACCTCTACGGCAAGGCGGCCCCGTTCGCGGACTGCAAGCAGTTCACCCCGCCCAAGGGCACGCGCTTCCTGTGTCAGTCGTCGCCGTCGAGCGCGCGCCCGGCGTCGCTCTACTACCTCTGGTTCAGGGGTCCGGCGCGACGGCGCTTTGGCCATCCGCCCAACGGGAACGGCACGCTCGGCCGCTTCGGGCGCGCCGCCATCTTCGCCCAGCCGCTCGACTACCTGGCCGACGTGGCGCGGCAGCTGCCGCGCTTCGTGGACCCGGGTGCGTACCACCGCCTCTACAGCGGGGGCGGGCCGTTCTCGATCGGCGGGCGCTATGCCGGGACGGAGGCACACGTCACGTCCGAGATCCATCGCGACTACTCGGCGGCGAAACTGCACGTCGGCGGTTTCGTGCGGAGGATGGCCGAGTGGCAGGACACCGAGCGGGCGGGCGGCGCGGTGCCCGCGGCGCTGGCGATCCTGGCGCTTTTCGGAGTCGTCCTGGCGCGCGGTGACGCCCGCCGCGGCGCGCTGCTGTTCGCGCTGGCGGGCGCCGCCCTGGTCGTCCTGCCGGCCGCGACACTGATCCTGATCGCCCGCTACACGATCCCGCCGACCCCGATCGTGGCCGCCGCAGCAGGCGTCGGCGCCTGGGCGGTCGTCGACCGCATCGCTGCGCTCGCGCGACGAGCGTGAGCGAGGCGCTGAAGAAGATCGCCGAGGGCCGTGAGGCCGAGCTGTTCCTGCTGCCCGATGGGCGCGTGCTCCGGCTCGTGCGGCCCGGCATGCCACGGGCCGAGCGGGCGCGCCAGCACCGCGCGTGTACGAGACGGTCGTCCGCGACGGGCGACCGGGTCTCATCATGGAGCGCCTGGAGGAACCGGATCTGCTCACGCTGCTGGGTCGGCGGCCGTGGCTCGTCCTCAACATTGCGCGCCGCACGGCCGAGCTCCACGCCGAGCTCCACCGCGTCGACGCGCCCGCGGCGCTTCCGCGGCTCAAGGAGTGGATCAGGGCGCATCTCGAGGAGTCGGATGTCGTTCCCGAGGACCTCCATCGCGAGGCGCTGTCGCTCCTCGACGAGCTCCCGGACGGGGACCGGCTCTGCCATGGGGACTTCCATCCCGGCAACATCATGGTCGGCGGCGAGCGGCCCGCGGTCGTCGATTGGACGAGCGCGACCCGCGGCGATCCGGCTGGCGACGTGGCCCGCACCTGGGTGCTGCTGGAGGCCTCCCCGGTGCCGCCCGGCGCGCCGGCGCTCCTGCGCCGGCTAGTGGGGATCGGCCGCGGGGTCCTCCTGCATGGGTACGCACGTGCGTACCTGCGACGGTCGATGATCGACGCCGATCGGCTGTCGCGCTGGACGCAGCTCCGCGCGATCGAGCGGCTCGCGCAGGACGTACCCGGCGAGCGCGAGCGGCTGCTCACACTGCTCGGGCGCTGAGCGCCAGCGCGCCAGAACGTGACTTTCGCGCACGGCGAGCGTTGCAGTGGAGACGGGAGTTCGCAAAAGGAGACACTCACATGAAACGACTGATCGCAATCCTTGGCCTGGTGGCCGCTATGGCGCTGAGCGTCGGCGTGGCCTCCGTGCTCGCCGACGAGGGCGGTAGCCAAGGCGACAACAACACCGCGTGCACCACCCCGGGCACGGGTTCCGGCGACGAGAGCGGCGGCGGCGACCATATGAGCGCGGCCGACCACGAGTCCGGCACCAGCGGTGGCGACAACATGAACGGCACCAGCAGCGGCGACGATGAGAACGGCGGCCGCGGCAACGACGTCATGGACGGCAACGGCGGCAATGACGAACTGAACGGCGACCAGGGCGACGACGACATCTGCGGCGACCAGGGCGATGACGTCGAGAACGGCGGCCCGGGCAACGACAACCTCGACGGCGGCCCCGGCAACGACACGCTGAACGGCGGGTCGGGGAATGACGTCGAGACCGGCGATGCCGGGAACGACACGCTGAACGGCGGCAAAGGCAACGACGTCCTCTCGGGCGGCCCGGGCAACGATCGGATCAACGCCCGCGACGGTCACACCGACCGGATCAACTGCGGTCGCGGCAACGACCGGGTGAAGGCCGACCGCAAGGACAAGGTCGCGAAGAACTGCGAGCACGTGTCGCGCGGGTAAGCACGGGTTCGAGCCGACAGCATGGGAGAGGCCGCGGCCCGGAGCCGCGGCCTCACTCGTTTTTGGCGGCAACGAGCGAACGTACGGTTCGCAGTCCTATAGGACTGCAGACTGGACGTTGACGGGCCGGGAAGCGGCTACACGAGCTGGCTCAGCGCGCTCCCCACGTCGTGGGCCAGGTGGAAGAGCGGCTGCGGCACGATCCCGAGGGCGACCGTGGCCGCCGCTGCGGCGATCGCCACGAAGGTGACCTCCGGCTGCGCGCGAGCGTCCGCCTCCGGCGACCACCCGGAGACGGGCCGGACGCGGCGGCGTGGACTCGTCGGGAGCTCCAGGCCGACCGGCTGCATCCACATCACGGCCAGCACCCGCAGGTAGTAGACGAGCGAGATCATCGAGCCGACCACGATCACGATCCCCAGCCACGCGTAGTTGCCGTTCACGCTGGCGTCGATCAAATAGAACTTCCCGATGAAGCCTGAGGTGGCAGGGATGCCGGCTAGCGCGAGCATTGCGATTGTCATGGGCCAGGCCAGCCACGGGCTCGCCCGCCCGAGGCCCTCGAGCGATCGGATGTCGTCTCCGAGCTCCGAGACGCGCTCGCGTGCGATCACAACGGCGAACGCGGCGACGTTCATCAGCAGGTACACGGCGAGGTAGAAGGCGGTGGCCTGGAGGCCGAGCCGTGTCCCGACCACCACACCGGCCAGCATGTAGCCCGCCTGCGCCACGCCCGACCAGGCGAGCATCCGCTTCAGCGAGCTCTGCGGGATCGCGCCCGCGTTACCGATCACGATCGTCACCACAGCGAGCGCGGCCAGCGCCGGGGCCCAGTTCGCATGTTCGCCGAGCAGGCCGTGGTCGAACAGCCGCAGCACGATCGCGAACGCCGCCGCCTTGGTGGCGACCGCCATGAAGCTCGTGACCGGGGTCGGCGCGCCCTGGTACACGTCGGGGGTCCACTGGTGGAACGGCGCCACCGACGCCTTGAACGCCAGTCCCACGCTGGCCATCGCGATGCCCGTGAGAAGCAGCGGGTCGCTCAGCGGCACTGTCGCGCCGATCGCATTCGCGATCCGGGAGAGGTCGGTCGATCCGGTCGCGCCGTAGACGAGCGCAAGACCGAACAGCAGAGTGGCCGACCCCACGGAGCCCACGATGAGGTACTTGATCCCGGCCTCGAGCGACGCCTCCTGGCGCACACTGCTGCCGCACAGGATGTAGAGCGGGATCGACAGCAGCTCGATCCCGATGAACAGCGTGACCAGGTTCTCGGCGCCGGCAAGCAGGACCATCCCCCCGATCGAGCCGAGCAAGAGCGACGCGTACTCGCCCGCTCCGCACTCGCGCATCACGGCCGACCGGAGCGAGAGCAGGATCGTGGTGATCCCGGCGAGGTACAACAGCACCGAGATGCCCAGCGCGAGCGTGTCCATCGACAGCGCGCCGGCCACGATCGGCCGCGCCCCGCCGGGCTTCCAGATCCAGATCGAGAGTCCGATCGCCGCCAGCAGCGAGACGATCGCGAGCGCGGCCGGCAGGATCCGCTGGGTGCGGCGACCGCGGAGCAGTCCCACCATCAGGACAATCACCGAGCCGCCGAGCACCGCGATCAGCGGCGACATGAGCTTCCAGTCCACGTGCGGGGCGTGGAAGTGGCCGAGCTGGGATTGCGCAGTGGCGATCATGGCTGGTGAGATCCGATGAAGATCCCCTCGTTGCCCGCGACCTTGTACGGGAGGCCCTGTGCGACCGCGTGCTCGATGTATGCCGCGAGCTGGACGCGCGACACGGTCGACGCCTCCGTCCGCCGCACGATGAAGTGCGGATACACGCCGAGCGCGACGATCACCGCCACCAGCCCGGCGATCGGCACCAGCTCGCCGAGCGAGAGCTCGCGCGACTCCACATCCGGCCCCGCCCGGTTGTGCATCGAGCGCTGGTAGAGCCGGATCATGTAGACGGCCGCCAGCACCGTGCCCGCGGTCGCGACCAGGCCGAAGGCGATCTTGGTCGAGAAGGTCCCGAACAGGATCAGCAGCTCGCCCATGAAGTTGGACGAGCCGGGCATGGCGAGCGTGGCGAGCGCGACGATCAGGAACAGCCCCGCCAGCAGGGGCGCGCGGAACGCGATCCCGCCCATCCGCGACAGCGACTCCGATCCCCTGGCCCGGGCCGCCAGCGCCGCGATGATCAGGAAGAGCGGGCCGACCACCAGTCCGTGGTTGACCATCTGCAGCAGCGCGCCCTGCGCCCCCTTGCCCTGCAAATCAAGGGCGAAGATCCCGAGCAGGATGAACCCCAGCTGCGCCACCGACGAGTACCCGACCACCAGCCGCGCGTCGTCCTGGGAAAAGGCGAGCACGGACCCGTACAGGATCGACACGACCGCGATCGCGATCATCAGCTCCTGGTAGTGCTGCGCGGCCTGGGGCATGATCGGCAGCACGATCCTGAGGAAGCCGTACATACCCACCTTGGACAGCACCGCCGAGAACACGAGCAGCACGGGGATCGGCGCCGCGCGGTAGGCGTCAGGCATCCACCCGTGGAACGGGAACGCCGGCGCCTTGACCAGGAACGCCGCGGCGAACAGCAGGAAGATCCACTCCTGCGTGCCCTTGCCGACCGTCCGGTGGGCCAGGTCGGCGAACGAGAACGAGATGTGGCCGCCGTCGGGCGTGGACAGCACGCCCAGCGCCACGGCCCCGACCAGCATCAGCAGCGACCCGGCCAGCGTGTAGATGACGAGCTTCATCGTCGCCGGCACACGGCGGCGCCCGCCCCAGGCACCGATCAGGAAGTAGAACGGCACCAGCATCAGGTCGAAGAAGAAGACGAACAGCGCCAGGTCCTGCGCGCAGAAGGCGCCGAGCACGGCGGTCTCGGCCAGCGCCATGTGGAAGAAGAAGAGCCGCGGCCGCTCCCAGTCGCGCAGGCCGGCGGCGAACACCGCTGCCACCCACAGCACCGCGGTGAGCGCGATCAGGAACAGGTTGAGCCCGTCCACGCCGAGCGAGTAGCGGATTCCGAGCTCGGGAATCCACTTGGCGTTGGTCGCGTACTTCAGGCCGCCGCCGCTGGCCGGGTAGTCGGCGAGCATCCACACCGCCAGCACCAAAACGCCAACCGAACCCGCGAGCAGCAGCCAGCGCGCCCACCGTCGCGGCGCCATCGCACCGGCCAGCCCCGCGGCCAGGGGCAGGAAGACGAGTATCGAGAGCGGGACGGTCACGACGACTGGAGGAGGAAGTAGAGGCC
>VAWV01000283.1 GCA_005883295.1 Actinomycetota bacterium | reverse complement strand
GCCCAACCTCGACCGGCCCCTCAAGAAGGAGGGCCTCCTCGACCAAGTGCAGGTCCCGCGGAGCCACTTCCTGCCGGATCTGCAGTGGGTGCGCCCGACGGTTGTGGCGCGCGCGCTGCAGGGCCTGGGGGGCGCCGCGGGCCCCAGCGGTCCGATCGCGCCCGGCCTCCACGGCACGAGCCTGCTCGGCGTAACCGCGCGGCCCGGCGGGCAGCAGCTGTCCGCGTCCGGCGCCACCTCGATCACGATCACCGCCAAGCTGGCCTTCGACGTGAACGTCCAGAACGGCGGGTCGAACGACGAGCGCGACGTGGTGGTGCAGCTCTCGATCGTTGGAGCCGGCAGGCCGATCGTGCGCGAGCAGACGATCCCGTCGATCGCCGCGGGCACCCAGAAGGTGGTGACCATCCCGCTCGCCGCCACGCCGCCCCTCGGCAGACCGGTCACGATCCGCGTCAACGTGAAGGCGGTGCCTGGCGAGAAGAAGCTCGACAACAACCGTGCGAGCTACCCGGCGATATTCACGCGTTAGCCTGAGGCCCCGATGCACTCGCTGACCTCGACGACGGGCATCGTCGCGCTCGCCGGCGCGGGCGTGGCCGCGGTCTCGCTGCTCTTCGCCGTCTACCTCGCCACCCGCGTCCGCCGCCTCCGCAAGGCCCAGACCGCGGTGCTCGGAGACAACGGCCAGCGCGACCTCGTCGCGCATGCGGAGCGGCTCGAGACCGGCTTCACCGACCTCCGCGAGTGGGTCGAGGAGACGATGGAGCGGATCGCTGAGCGCATGAACGACGCCGAGCAGCGCGTGGACGGCTGCGTGGCCCACACGGCGGTGGTGCGCTACGACGCCTACAACGAGCTCTCGGGGCAGCAGTCGAGCTCGATCGCCCTACTCGACTCGCGCCGCACCGGCGTCGTGCTCTCATCGATCGTCCATCGGGACCAGGCGCGCCTGTACGTGAAGCGCGTGAACGAGGGCGAGCCGGAGATCACGCTGTCCCCGGAGGAGCAGCAGGCGGTCGACAACGCCCTCGGGCCGGTCAGCGCCTGACTCGGCGGCGCGTGCGCGTAGCGTTCCTCGGGCCGGCCGGCACCTTCGCCGAGGAGGCCCTGCGCGCGTCCGCTCCCGGCGACGCCGAGATCGAGGAGGTCCCGTACTCGAGCGTCTACGAGACGGTCATGGCCGTGCAGGAGGGCGAGGTGGATCGCGCCGTGGTCCCGATCGAGAACTCGCTCGAGGGGGCGGTGACCGCGACGCTCGACGCACTGGCCGGCGAGGCGGATCGGGTGCGAATCGCGGCCGAGGTCGTGCGACCAATCGAGCACTGCCTGGTGGCCAGGCCAGGCCTCGGAATCGAGGCTGTCCGGCAGGTCGTCTCGCACCCTCAGGCCATCGCCCAGTGCGCGGGCTTCCTGCGCGAGCGGCTGCCCGACGCCGAGACCGCCTCGGCTCCCTCCACCGCCGACGCCGTCCGCACCGCGGCGCGGGCAACCGAGCCGCTGGCGGCGCTGGGCCCGCGCCTGGCCGCCGAGCTCTACGGCTGCGACGTGCTCGCCGAGGACGTGCAGGACGTCTCCGACAACGCCACCCGCTTCGTCTGGCTGGCGCCCGCCGACACGCCTCCCGAGGCGGAGCCGACGAAAACGTCGATCGTCTTCTGGGGCTTCAACGACGAGTCGCCGGGCGCGCTGGTGCGCGTGCTGAGCGAGCTCGCGGACCGGGAGGTGAACCTGACGAAGATCGAATCGCGCCCGCGGCGGGTCCGCCTCGGGCACTACATGTTCTTCGCCGACCTGGTCGGGGGGACCGACGATCCGGCGGTACGGGAGGCCCTCGATGCGCTCTCCGAGCGCGTTCAGACGCTGAAGGTGCTGGGCTCGTACCCGGTACTGCCAGGGGAATCGCGTCGCTAGACTGGCCGATCTAGTGCCCTCGACAGTGCTCGAGCCAGCAGCCCGCGAGGTCGGCGAAGAACCAGCCGACCCAGCCGCGCTGCCCGCCCAGCGGCAGGGGCAGCGCGGGACGAACAGCCGCGTTCTGGTGCTGAACGCCTCCTACGAGCCGATCAACGTGTGCACGGTCCGCCGCGCCGTGGTCCTGATCCTCAAGGAGCGCGCCGAGGTGATCGAGCGCTCCGAGCGCGAGCTCCATGCCGAGAGCCTCACGATGCCGCGGCCGGCCGTCATCCGGCTTATCACGTACGTCCGGATCCCGCGCGACGCGCACAGCCGCAAGATCACCCGCCGGGCGATCTTCGCGCGCGACTCGTGGACCTGTCAGTACTGCGGCTCGGCGCGCGCCTCGCTCACGATCGACCACGTCATCCCGCGCTCCAAGGGCGGCACCTCGCACTGGGACAACATCGTCACCTGCTGCGCGCCGTGCAACCGCCGCAAGGGCGATCGGCTGCCCAAGCAGGTGGGGATGCACCCGCGGCGGGCCCCGAGGGCGCCGAAGCCGAGCATCTTCGTGCACGTGGCGGTCCCGCGGGTGCCGGACGCCTGGCAGCCCTATCTCGTCGCCGCGTAGCGCAGCCGTAGACTTGATCGATGGCCCGGAAGGGTCGCCTCCGCGAACTGCCGCTCGTGTCACTCGAGGCGGTCGCGGCCATCGGCGTGGCCACCGGCACGGTCGCGCTCCTGGAGGGCGTGGCCCCCGTCACCGGGCTCGGCGTCGTCTACCTGCTCGCGGTCCTCCTCGTTGCCTCGCGTCACGGCGAGATCGCGGCGCTCGCCACGGCCGTCGCCTCGGTCCTCACGCTCAACTTCTTCTTCATCGAGCCACGCCACCACCTCACGATCTCGGACTCGCGGAACGTGGCCGCGCTCGGCGTCTTCCTGATCGCCGGGATGGTTGTGAGCCGGCTCGCGGCGGCCGTCAGGCAGCGCGCCGGCGAGTCGGAGCTGCGCGCGCATGAGGCCGCGGCACGCGAGCGCGAGTCGTCGCTGCTCGCGGCCG
>VAWV01000282.1 GCA_005883295.1 Actinomycetota bacterium | reverse complement strand
TGGCCCGACCCCCCGCAGCGCGGGCAGGTCTCGATCGGCGTGCCCGGCTCGGCGCCGTTGCCGTTGCAGTGCTCGCAGACGCCCACGGCGTCGTAGTCCACGTCCACCGATGTCCCGGTCGCCGCCTCCTCCAGCGAGATCTCCACCGACAGCGCAACGTCGCCCCCCTGCATCGCGCCGCCGCGCATTCCGCCGCCCCCGAACAGCGGGTCGCCGCCGAAGAAGGCGTCGAAGATGTCCGCGAACGACCCGAACCCCTGGAAGGTCGAGTGGAAGCCGCTCGACTGGAGCCCCTCGTGCCCGTAGCGGTCGTAGACCGAGCGACGGTCGGCGTCGGTGAGCACCTCGTATGCCTCGGCGGCCTCCTTGAACTTCTCCTCGGCCTCCGGATCGTGCTGGTTCACGTCCGGATGGAGCTCGCGGGCGAGCCGGCGGAAGGAGCGCTTGATCTCGGCCTCGCCGGCCTCGTGTGAGACTCCGAGGACGTCGTAGTAGTCGCGCTTCATTCGTCGTACAGCTCGCTCACGAAGTGAGACAGCTCGAGGGCCGCCTGCCTGACAGACGCGATCGCGCGCGGGTAGTCCATCCGCAGCGGGCCGAGCACGCTGACCGCACCGAGGTTGCGCGAGGCGATGCCGTAGTTGGCCGCCACCACGCTGAGGGAGCGCAGCTCGGGCTGCTCGTTCTCGGCCCCGATGCGGAGGTACACGCTGGGCTCTTCGAGCGCGCTCCGCAACATCGCCAGGAGCGCCACGCGGCGCTCGAGCAGCTTCATCAGGTCGTTGATCTGCGAGAGCTCCTGCAGGCGGTCCTCCGACATGAGCCGAGTCGCGCCGCCCACGTAGAGGGTGTCCTCCGCCGTGTCCTCGAGCCCGGTGAAGGCCGGCGCCAGGCTCGACAGGAAGCCGCGCTCAAGCTCGCCGAGGCCGGCCGCGCCGAGCTTCTGGTGGAGCATCCGCGCGCCCACCGCCATGCCGTCGAGGACCTCGTTGAGGTAGCTGCGCGCCCACTTGACGAGGCCCGGGTCCACCGGCCGCTGGTAGCCGATCACGCGCTTGGTGACCCCGCCCGTGGATGTGATCACCACCACCATCGCCACCTGGGGCTGCAGGAGCAGCACCTCCACGTGGCGGATCGTGGTGGTCTCGAGCGGGGGCGCGGAGACGATCGCGAGGAGGTTGGTGACCTGGGACAGCTGCTCGGTTGTGGAGCGCATGGCCTCGTCGATCTCCTGGCGCACGGTGCCGATGTGCACCGAGGGGCGGTCGAGCGCAGCGCCGCCGTCCTGGAGCAGCTCGTCCACGTAGTGTCGATAGCCGCTGTCCGTCGGGACCCGGCCCGCCGAGGTGTGCGGATGCTGGAGGAGTCCGAGCTCCTCCAGCCGCGCCAGCTCGGCGCGGATGGTCGACGGGCCCCAGGGGACGTCGCCCTGCTCCGCGAGCCACCTGGACCCGACCGGCTGGCCGGTGTCCCGGTGGCCCTCCACGACCTTGCGGAGAACGATGGCTTGCCTGAGCGAGATGTCCACGCCCCTATTGTGGCGCGGGCCGTGCACGAAACCGCCCGGGACGTCGAGGTCTGGCAGATCGAGCTACGGGAGCCCGGCGACCGGGACGAGCGCCGTGCGGCGCTCCGGCTCGCGCTCGCGCGGCGCCTGGGCGGCGACCCCTCGGAGATCCGGCTGATCAGCGGGCCGCATGGCAAGCCGGCGCTCGCCGACCCGGTGGATGGCTTGCACTTCAGCTTGTCGAGCAGCGGGCGCTGTTGCCTGATCGCCGTCACCACGATCGGCCCGATCGGGGTGGACGTTGAGCGGGTCGTCCCGAGGAAGTACCTGGAGCGGATCGCCGCCAGGCGCTTCGCGCCGGAGGAGGCGGCGGCCATCGCGGACCGGAGAGGCGAGAGCGCGCTGCGCGCCTTCTACAACTGCTGGACCCGGAAGGAGGCCTACCTCAAGGCGACCGGGACCGGACTGACCGCGCCACTCGACGGCGTCGTTGTTTCGGTCGACGACGAGCGGCCGGCGATCCTGGCGCTGCGCGACGACGACCCGGGCGCCTGGTTCCTCGCGGCGGTCGCGCCGGCGCGCGACCTCATCGGCGCAGTGGCGGTCCGGCTGGGCGACTACCGGGCGGGGGAGCCCGCCGTGCGGCTCCTCACTGCCTGACCTCCACCTCCGCCTCGGCGTTCCGGATGATCTGGTTGCCGTCCTGCTCCGCGACCGTGTCGATCACCGCCCGGCCGTCGCGGACCTCCCTAACGGTCCCGGTAACCGTGATCTCGCTCTCGGGGAGCCCGATCCCCCGAAACTGGACCGAGAGCCGCTTGAGCGCGCGCGGATCCCCGTCCGCCAGGGCCGCGTTGGCGCGCGCCACCTGGGCCATCGTGTAGAGGCCGTGGAGGATGTTGCGCGGCAGGCCGACCTGCGTCGCGAACTCGCGGTCGATGTGGATGGGGTTGAAGTCCCCGGACGCGCCCGCGTAGCGGTGCGGCAGGTACTTGTCCGGCGTGACCCTGAGCTCCGGGATCGAGTCGCCCTTCTCCACCTCAGCCTCCTCGCACGATGTCGGTCCACGTGCCGCGCACGGTCTCCTGGCCGTCCTGGTTCGTGGAGACGGACTCGAAGACGAAGAACGTACGCCCGTCCTGCTCGCGGTGATCCTTGAACGTCGTCTCGGTCGTGATCGTGTCGCCCGAGCACACCGGCTCGCCCCACACGAACTCCTGGCTTCCGTGCAGCATCAGGGCCAGGTTGATCCCGAGCTCGGGATCGA
>VAWV01000122.1 GCA_005883295.1 Actinomycetota bacterium | reverse complement strand
GCCGCTCGGCCTCGGCCAGCGCGAGGGCCGCCTCGATGTGAGCCAGGTGCACGAGCGTCTGCGGATAGTTGCCGCAGGGCTCGCGGCGGCGGGTGTCGTACTCCTCGGCGAAGAGGCCGACGTCGTTCGCGGTCGCCATCGCGGTCTCGAACGCGTCGTGCGCCTCGCGCGTGCGTCCCTGCTGGGCCAGGCACTCGGCCAGCCAGAACGAGCACGCCAGGAAGGCGCCCTCGCGGCCCCGCATGCCGTCGTCGAGCGTGTAGCGGCGCAGGAGGCCGCGGTCGTTCATGTCCTCGCGGACGGCGTCCACGGTGCGCACCATGCGTTCGTCGGTGTAGTCGACGAAGCCGGTGCGGGGCAGCATGAGCAGCGAGGCGTCCACGATGTTGCGCCCGAACACCTGGCGGAACACCCCCCGGCGCTTGTCGTATCCGCGTGACTCGACGGCGGTCCGGATCTCCCCGCGGGCCCGCTTCCACCGCGCGGTGGGCGCCTCGCGCATGCAGTCCTGGGCCAGTGCCAGCCCGCGGTCGAGGGCCGACCAGCACATCACCTTGGAGTAGGTGAAGTGGAGCGGCCGCGCGCGCCACTCCCAGACACCCGAGTCCGGCTCCCGCCACCGCCTTGCGGCCGCGGCGCAGAGGGCCAGGATGAACTTCCACAGGTCGTCGTCCGGGGAGTTGCCGCGCGTGTGCCAGCGCCAGGCCAGGTTCAGGAGCTCGCCGTACACGTCCAGCTGCGACTGCGAGCTCGCGCGGTTTCCCACCCGCACGGGCGTCGCCCCGCGGTACCCCTCGATGTCAACGAGGTCCTGCTCGCCGATCCGGCGCTCGCCGCCCACCCCGTAGACGATCTGCAGGTCCTCGACGTGTCCCGCGGTGCTGCGCTGGATGAAGCGGCGGAAGGCGTCGGCCTCGTCCTCGAACCCGATCTCCGCCAGCGAGCGCACGCTGAAGGTCGAGTCGCGGATCCAGCTGAAGCGGTAGTCCCAGTTGCGGGTGCGCGCCCCGAGCGCCTCCGGGATCGAGGTGGTGGGCGCAGCCGCGACCGCGCCCGTGGGCGCGTAGGTGAGCCCCTTGAGCACCGTCGCCGAGCGCAGGAGCATCGGCGCGCGGGGACCCTCCAGCCGCGCCTTCCGCGACCACCTGCGCCAGATCGCCAGAGTCTCGTCGAGCCGCCTGTCCACCTCCGCGCCGCGCAGCGCCTCGGGCGGCTCGCGGTCGAGCTCCTCGGGGCGGGCGTAGACCAGCGACAGCCGGATCCGTTCGCCGGGACGGACGATGAACCACGTCGGCCGCCTCGCGGCGAATCCACGGCCGCAGGTCGCCGTAGTCGAATCGCGGCACCACTTCCAGCCGCATGCGCATCTCGCCCCGGCGGCCCTCCACCACCCGCACAAGCTGGCGGTGCGGGTCGAGGGCGCCGCCCCGCCGCAACGTGAAGCAGTCGATGATCGTGGCCTCCGCGTTCCGGGCTCGGACGTCCGTCTCGAGGACGAGCGTGCCGTCGGCGTAGCGGCGCTCGGCGAACTCGCTGCGCCCGACGGGCTCGATCGAGCAGTGCCCGCCGTGCTCCCAGTCGAGGAGGCGGGCGAAGCACGCTCCGGAGTCGAAGCGCGGCGTGCAGCACCAGTCGATCGACCCCGAGCGGGAGACCAGCGCAGAGGAGTGAGAGTCGGAGAGGAAGGCGTAGTCGGACAGCGGCGGATACGCCGCGCCGCGGCGGCTCACCGCCGCGCGGCGAGGCCGGCGAGGGCAGCCGCAAGTCCCGCGCTCGCCACGCCGACGAGCGTGCGGTGATGCTTGCTCGCGTGGAGCTGGACGCTCGACTCCCGCGCCTCGTCGTCGAAGCGGCCGTGCGCCCCCCGGTCGCCGGGTAGCGGCTCCCAGAGGTTGCTCGGCCGGCTGGCGTCGACCGCCTCGTCGGTCTGCTGGCCGTCGAATCCCGTCCGGGCGAGGTAGCGGTCCCCGAGGCCGGGCAGGACGGCGTTGCCCGCGAGCGTGACTGCCGTCGAGCCGCCTACCCAGGCCTCGCGCCGGGGGTGGCGGGCGGCCCAGACGATCGCGTCTGCGGCGACCTCCGGCTGGAAGACGGGCGCGACCGGTCGCGGATGCTTCGGAACCCGGGTGAGCACGGTCTCGAACTGCGGCGTGTTGAGCGCCGGCATCTGCACCATCGTTACGCGCACCCCGGACCCCTCGTGGAGCAGCTCGCAGCGCAGGGACTCGTTGAATCCCTGGATCGCGTGCTTGGCGCCGCAGTAGGCCGACTGCAGCGGGATGCCGCGGTAGGCGAGCGCCGATCCCACCTGCACGATCGTCCCCCGGTCCCGCGGCCGCATCCGCCGCAGGGCGGCGATCGTGCCGTAGACGTAGCCGAGGTAGGTCACCTCCGTCGCGCGCCGGAACTCGCCCGGCTCGATCTTCCAGAGCGGGGCGAAGATCGTGGTCATCGCGTTGTTCACCCACACGTCGATCGGGCCGAGCTCCTCCTCCACGCGCGCGGCCGCGGCCTCGACCGCCTCGGCGTCGGCCACGTCGGTCGGAACGGCGAGTCCGCGCCCCAGCTCCTCCTCCACGCGCGCGGCCGCGGCCTCGACCGCCTCGGCGTCGGCCACGTCGGTCGGAACGGCGAGTCCGCGCCCCCCGGCCTCCTCCACGTCGCGGAGCGCGCCCTGAAGCCCGTCCTCACCGCGCGCGAGGAGAGCGACGCCCGCGCCCTCCCGGGCGAAGCGGCGCGCGGTGGCGCGGCCCACGCCCGCGGTGGCGCCGGTTACGACGACAACGCCGGCTCCACGGTTGACCATGCCTGGAATTACCCGGTTGTCAGCGACAGGCCACGAGCCGCGCCCGCTTCGGCTTGAAACGCCGCCGTCCGGTGCGCACCCATCCTCACGGTGCTCGCCTACGGCCCGCCGAAGCGGGAGCGCAGCGCCATCACGCTGTTCACGTAGCGCTGGGTTTCCGGAAGCAGCCCGACCTGGTGAACGGATCCCAGCCCCTGGTAGTAGGCCCCGGCCGCAAGGGCCGGGTTCCCGCGCGTCGACCGCAGCAGCGAGCCGAGGTACAGGACTCCGGCATGGACGTTGTCCAGAGCGGAGTTCGGGTCCAGGGCGCGATGGGCGAGCGTCGACTGGATCCAATCCCACGTGCCGGGCAGGAGCTGCATCACGCCGCGCGCGTTCGCACGCGACACGACGCCGTTGTTGAAGCCGCTCTCCTGGTAGGCGATCGCTGCCGCAAGGGACGGAGACACGCCGTTCGCCGCGGCGACCTGGCCGATCTGCGACGAGCTCAGGCGCGCCGGTGTGGCGTGCGGACCCGCTGGCGAGTACACCCGCGGTACGGAAGGGACCGGGCCCGACCTCGGAGCGGGCGCCCCGGTCGGGAGCTTGATCACCGTGCCTGCGAGGAGCTCACCGCGCAGGTTCAGGCCGTTCATGAACGCGATCTCGCCGGCCGGCACACGTGCGCGTGCCGCGATGGCGGACAGCGTGTCGCCCGGACGGACCGTGTATGCGCCCAGGGGCGGAGGCGCTGCCGCGGCCGGCGCGCTCGAGGACGCCGAGTCGTCGGCGTCCGAGTCCCCATCCCCGCTCGTCGCCGGCCCGCGCGACAGCGCCGCGGCGGCCTCAGGAACCGAGGGGATCTGGACGGTGCTGCCGAGGACGACCTGCGCGTCCGGCGACAGGCCGTTGGCAGCGGCGAGCGCGCGGGTCGTGAAGCCGTTCGCCGCGGCAATGGACCACAGGGTCTCGCCAGGCATGACGGTGTGCGGCACGTTGGCCGCAGCCGGCGCCGGCAGAACCCCGGCGGCGGGAACGCAGAGCAGAGCAAGGCACAAGCGACGCAAGTTCGACCTCCCGTGTCGACGGACGCTGGGCGCGGCAAGCTAATCCGTCACGGCCGAGATGAAAATGGCTGAACGGAAAGCTGCACCGTGCAATCGAGACTGCACGTTCAGGCAGCCGCGGCGCGTCTGCTACGCGTGCTCGTGCTCGAGCGGAGCGGTGACCGCGGGTGCGAGCACCGCCGCGGACACGGCGACGAGAGCGAAGGCGAGCAGGTGCAGGACCACGAGGAGGTGCGTCGCCCCCAGCGGGTCACCGAAGACGACCAGCCCTCCGAGAATCGAGTCGACGGTCGTTGCCGCGGTCATCAGCACGATCACCGGCACGGCGTGGCCCGTCTGCAGCCCGCGCTGGAAGCTGAAGAAGGCTCCGAGCGTGGCCACCGCGGCCGCCACGAGCCAGGGCGAGAGCAGCGCTGCGCCGAGCCCGTGGGATGCGGCCTCGCCCGTGATCGCCTTGATCGCCACGTCGGCGGTGCCGTAGAGCACGCCGCCGGCGAGGCCGAGCGCGTGCGGGCGCCATGGTCCCGAGGCCCGCGCGAGCATCGCCGCGCACACGGCACCCGCCGCCAGGAAGGCGGTGAGCGGCGCGGCATCGACATGCCCGTGCGTCCCGGGGTTCCCGAGCCCCACGCAGAGCAGGCCGAGCGCGACCACCACTCCCGCCACGCCCACGCGCTCCACCGGGGTGAGCCGCTCGCCCAGCGCACGCGCGGCAACCGGTGCCATCAACCCCAGCCCGCCGGCCACGAAGGCCTGGACCAGTGACAGCGGGGCGCGCGAAAGCGCCGCGTCGTGGATCGCCCAGCCCGTGACCCCGATGGCGCCGCCGAGGAGCCAGAGGCGCGAGCGGAACAGTCCTGCGAAGGTGGCCAGCGGGCGCCGCACGTCGACCGCCGGCGCCTCCGCTGACCCCACGTGCTGCAGCACGTACCCGGAGTTGAGCGCCGCCGAGGCGACGACGGCGAGGACGAGACCGAAGGCGAGCGAGCTCACAGCGACGTCAGCTTCTGAAGCCGGCTGCCGGGGTGGACCGAGTGGGCGCTTGGCCAGAACGCCTGGTTGACGAACTTGAGGACGGCGTCCATGTGCCCGCGCCAGAGCTTCCAGTCGTGGTGGCCTGGGTAGACCGCGAACTTCACGTCGGCCCCGTCGGCGCGCAGCTGCAGAGCGAACAGCCGGACGTGAGGCACGATCTTCTCCGCGCTGCCTGAGTACATGAACACGTGCAGCGGGAGCTTGTGGAGCACCGGGCGCAGCACAGGCAGGTAGCGCCCGGGGCTGTTGGCCCAGATCGCGGCGGGGGAAGCGTGCTTGAAGGGGCCGGTCGGTCGCTGGATGAAGTAGCCGGACCAGGGGCTGACCACGCCGAACACGCCCAGGTGGTGGAGGGAGATGTTGAGTGCACCGTACGCGCCCTCCGAGAGACCGGCGAGTGCGCGGAACCGGCGCTGCGGGATCGTCGGGAATCGCGCATCCACCGTCCGCACGACGTCGAGCACGAAGCTCTCGTAGTGACCCGACGGCGTGTTCGCCCATTCCGTGTCGTGGAAGAAGGTGCCGTTGCCGCCGCTCGGCATCACGAGCAGGAACGGCCGGATCTTGTGCGCCGCCACCAGCTGATCGAGCTTCACGCCCGCCGCACCGACGTCCGTGATCTGCGCCGGACCCCCGGGGCTCCCGTGCAGGATGTACACGACGGGGAAGCGCCGTCCGGCCGCGGAATCCGCCACGTAGCCGGGCGGCAGGTAGACCTTGAAGGAGCGCTCCTCCTTTAGAGAAGGTGAATAGAAGTGCTGCACGATCAGACGGCCGGGCGAGATCCCCGGAGGATCCTTTGGAGGCTCGAAGCCGCGATAAACCCAGTAGGCATGGCCATACTGGAAGGCCCCTTGGACGCCGACGGCGAGCCACACCAGGCAGGCGAGTAGGAGCGCGAGCCGTTGCCAGCTGAAGCGCGAAGGCTTTCGGTGCGTGTGCTCGGGGCGTCGCTGGCCTGGGTGCTCGCCGTTGCGGCCGTTCTGGCTGGCCTCGGCTGGCTCTACCTGCTGGCCAAGCTTCACGCGTTCGACGTCGGTCCTCATCAGGCCGGTGCCCTCCCGCTCGAGCAGCTCGCCTCAAAGGACCAGCAGCCTCTCGGTCGCATGGCGCTCGCGTGGCTTCCCGCCGGAGCGGCGGCCACGCTCGCGCTAACCCTGGTCGGGCGTGTCTCGCCGGTGAGCGCCCCGGTGGGGGTGGGACTGCTCGCCGCGGCGATCATGTACGTGACCACCGCGGTATCCGACGCGCTGGCGCGCAACGAGCCGCTCGCCGACCACTTCGGGCCTGCCGCCCGGGAGTCGGGTCTGTGGTCCGCCGTCGCCCTCATCCTTCTTGGCTCGCTTGTCGCTGCGACAGCCGTGTGGACGGCTCGACGGGATAGGGGAACGGTCGCCAGCGGGGCGTAAGCGCGCGGCCGCGCGGGGGCCTCAGGTAGGCCTCCGCCTGGAGCACGCGCAGCGCCGCCAGCGGCAGGTACGTCCGCGCGCCGTAGACGAGGTACCGCGGTCGCCAGGTGGGGTCGAACTTCTCGTTGAAGCGCGCCAGCCGCTCGAGCTGGAATCGCCCGTGCGCCTGCGTGAGCGCGAACCGCAGCAGTCGCTCGCTGCGCGTGAGCTCGTGGCGGTCCGACATCACGTGCGAGAACCCCGCGAAGTTCAGGCTCACCGCGTGGATCCCGCGGGCCCTGGCCCACTTGAGCATCGCCACGATCATCGACTCGTAGAGGCCGTTAGGCACCTCGCCCGAACGGCGCATCACGTCGAGCGAGAGTCCCTCCCCGCAGCGGACGAAGCGGAGGAAGGCGCTCAGCGTGCCATCCGGCCGGCGCGCGACGACGTACACGGCGCCGGCGTCCTCCGGCGCGCCCCACAGGCGCCCCAGGCACATTGCGAAGCCCTGGAGGCGGGGCCGTCTGCCGCACCACGCCCGCTCCAGGGCATCGAGCTCCGCGCCCAGCGGGCCTCCCGGCAGCAGGCCGTCCACCACGTCCACGCGCCAGCCGCGCCGCTCGACCCGGGCGACCGACTGGCGCACCTTGCGGATCGCCCTCCCCTCCAGGGAGAACTCGCTGGGCCGCACCATGGCCTCCTCTCCGATGCAGAGCGTCCGGAAGCCGAGCGCGCGGAAGTCGTCGAGGCAGCGGGGTGACACTGCGGTGAAGACCACATCCCACCCCCGCGACGCGGCGAAGTCGGCGAAGTCCCCGACGATCGCCGCCGCGCTGCCGGGCGGACCGACGGGGTCGCCCGACGCGACCGCGGTCTCCCGGAGGGTGCGGTATGCGAGGAAGCCTCCGTGCGCGAAGTGGAAGGCCTTGTCCTCCCGCAGCGCGAACGGGTCGAGCGAGTCGCCGCCGTAGCGGGCCACGAGCTGGGCGGCGCGGACGTGGTCCTCCGAGGTGTGGCCGCTGCGGCCCTCCGCGGGGCGCAGGAGCGCGCGCAGGAACAGCGCGGAGGCGATCAGCGCGAGCACCACGAGCACGTCGAGCGCGATCGCGATCGGCTCACCGGAGCTGAGCCACCACGCGCCGCTGGTGAGCGCCGCCCAGGATGTCGCGAGAGCGGAGCCGAGGCCACGGGCGCGCTCCGACACCAGAAGCGCAACGGTGTCGAGCATGTAGGCGGCCGCCACCGCGCCGACCGCCGCGGTGCCGGCGATCAACCCGGCACGCGGCGCTCCCCCGCGGCTGAATGCGCGTCGGTTGGCCTGGAGGAGCACGGCGAGCGTCAGCGCCACCGCGCTCTCCTCGTAGTCCAGCCCCTTGACCGCGTGGACGACCGCGAGCGCGACCAGCACGATGGACGCGACCTGCGCAGCCCGGCGCCGGCCGCGGATGATGCCCCAGCCGAGGTAGATCAGGCCCACGCCGCCCGCGGCGGCCAGCACGTGTCCCAGTCCGCGGGCCGCGCTCGGCTCGACCTCGAGCAGGAACTGCGCTCGCCACGGGACGTCGGAGGTGATCGCCGACCCCACGGAGAGCCCGCCCGCGAGAACCGTGGCCATGCCGGTGGCTAGGCGTGCCGCGGTGGCACGCCGCCGGACGGGGCGCCTTGCCACACGCCCCTCGCGTGCGCCCGGGTCGATCGCGTCCGGCATTTGCCCCGATTCTCGACAGCGGGGGTTAAGGCCAGTTCAAGGCCGGCGCGTGTTTTCCCCTGCTCAGCCAGGGCTTGCGGCGAGGGAGAGCGCCCGTGCGATCCAGGCCGTGGCGTGCTCCTTCCAGAGCGCCATCGAGTGCTCGCCCTGGTAGGTCTTGAACTTCGCATGCGGCACGTCGTACTTGCCGAGCTCGCCGTTCAGCTGCCGGTTGTCAGCCAGGAAGCTGTCGCGGGTCCCGATGAAGAAGCTGAAGTAGGTGCTGTTCAGGTATTTCCCCAGCCGCTTTCGCAGGTTGGGAGCGAGCCGGTGCAGGTTCGCGTGCTTGTTCCGCTGGTCCGATCCGAGGTCGAGCGTCTTGCTGCCATCGGGAGTGGTGGGCTCGAAGTAGCCGCTCCAGGACTGGAACACGGAGAAGATCCCGGGATGGTGGTATCCGATCAGGGCCGCCCCGTAGCCGCCCGCCGAGATCCCGATCAGCACGCGGCCCTCCCGCGAGGCGATCGTGCGGTACCGGCTGTCCACGACCGACACGAGCTCGCGGGCCACGGCCTTCTCCCACTCGCGCCCACTTCCCCAGTTGAGCCACTCGGGATCCGTGTCGCCGTGCCGGGCGCCCTGGGCCCCGATGACGATCGCCTCGTGGCCTGACCGCCGCAGCGCATCCACCACCCACCCGATTCCCTTGTAGGCGTTCGGCCCGGCCGGCAGCCCGTGGAGGAAGTAGATGACCGGATAGCGGGTGGTGGAGTGCGCGTAGTAGCTCGGCGGGAGGGAGACGGAGTAGTGCACCGGCCCGCCCAGGGCCTGGGAGCTGAAGCTGGCGTACTCGATCGCGTTGGGCGACGTGGAGTCGGGTAGTGCGGTGCCCGTGTCGAGCGCGCCGAGGCACCCGAAGGCGATCAGCGAGCCCAGGGACGCGAGGAGGAGCCGTGGGCGCACCGCTGCGACTGTAGGAGGGGGGCGGCGGGACTACGATCACGGGCGTGAACGAGACGCGGGAGGCGGTGGTCGTCGGCGCGGGGGCCGCGGGGCTCGTGACCGCAGCCGAGCTCGGCCGCCGGGGAGTGGGCGACGTGCTGGTGCTGGAGCGCGGGGAGGGCGTGGGCGCCAGCTGGCGCTCGCGCTACGAGGGCCTGCGCTTGAACACGATCCGCCAGTTCTCGGGTCTGCGCGGGCTCCGGATCCGGCGCTCCACGGGCCGCTACCCGAGCCGCGAGGACTTCATCGCATACATCGAGGAGTACGCCCGGCGTGCGGGTCTCGACGTGAGGTGCGGGGTGACCGCAGAGCGGATTGAGCGCACGGCCGACCGCGACTGGCGGATGACAACGGACGGGGGCGACTTGATCGCCAGGTATGTGGTGATCGCGGCCGGTTGGGACCGCGAGCCGGTGATGCCCGAGTGGCGGGGAAGCGAGACGTTCACCGGCGAGCTGATCCACTCCTCCGAGGTGCGCCGGCCCGCCGACTACGCGGGCCGCGAAGTGCTGATGGTCGGAGCGGGGAACACCGGGATCGACCTCGCCGGCCTCCTGATTGACGCGGGTGCCCAGGTCGTGGTGAGCATGCGCACCCCGCCGACCATCGTCCCGCGCGACTGGCACGGCATCCCCACCGGGCCGGGAGCCGTGCCGCTCCACAGGCTCCCTCCGCGGCTAGCCGATCTGATCGTCGCTCCGGCCCAGCGGGTCATGATCCGAGACCTCGCGCCATACGGCATCCCCCGCCCGCCCGCGGGGATGTTCACGCGGTTCCGCGAAGAGGGCGTGTCGCCGGCGGTGGACGACGGCTTCGTGGCGGCGCTCAGGGCAGGGCGGACGCGGGTGGTGGGCGAGATCGAGCGCTTCGAGGGGCGGGAGGTGGTGCTTCGCGACGGCGAGCGCCTCACGCCTGCCGCCGTCATCTGCGCAACCGGATACCGCCGGGGGCTCGAGCCGATGGTCGGCCACCTCGGCGTGCTCGACGCGGCCGGTGCTCCGCTCCGCCCGCGCGGCGCGCCCGAGCACCCGGCCGCCCCACGGCTCTATTTCGTCGGCTACACGTACCGGATCGCCAGGAACATCCCGCTCTTCTCCGGCCAGGCTCGGAGGGTCGCGACGGCCGTGGCGCGCGACCGGGCGACAGGCCGCGCCCCCGCGCGGGCGCCGGCGGCGGCGTAGCGGCCAACTGCGCCGCGTCCCCAGCCGCGTTGCCTACCATGGCTGCATGCGGCGGGCGGCGTCCTTGATCGCAGCATCCTGCGCGCTAGCCGCGCTTCCCGCGCCCGCGCAGGCGGTCGTCGGCGGGAAGGCGGCGCGGCCGGGCACGTTCCGGTACGTGGCCAACGTCACCATCGGCGGCTCGTTCGGCTGCAGCGGCACGCTGATCGCGCCTCGCTGGGTGATGACCGCCGGCCACTGCGGGTCGATCACCGGATCGGCCAGCTTCGGGCTGGTGCCGACCCCCGCGGCCTGGCCTGCTGCCTTCTATGGCGTGACGCTCGGCACCGTGTACGCGAGCGGCCGGGGCGGCGAGCAGCACTCGGTCATCCGGGTCCTCGTCGACAGCGACTACATCGTCACCAACGGCAGCGGCAACGACGTCACGCTGCTCGAGCTCGACCGCGCGAGCAAGATCAAGCCGATGCGGATCGCGGCGCTCGGCGAGCGCTCGCTCTGGCGGCCCGGCGTGCTGGCCACGGTCGCCGGATTCGGCACGACCTCCGAGAACTCGTCCACCCCGCCGCCCACGATGCGCTACGCGAGGGTGCCGATCACCACCGACGCCTACTGCGCCAAGGCCTATCCGGGCGGCCTAAGCACGGTGGCCGACGATGGCAGCTTCGACCCGAAGACCATGCTCTGCGCGGGATACAAGAAGGGCGGCACCGACACCTGCGAGGGCGACTCCGGCGGCCCGCTGCTCGCTCCGCTGAAGGGCGGTCACGGCTTCCGGCTCGCCGGCGCCACCAGCTTCGGGAACGGCTGCGCGAAGCCGGGCAAGCCCGGCGTGTACGCGCGGGTCGCGCAGGGCCCGATCAGGAGCTTCATCCACCGCTTCGTCCCGCAGGCGTTCGCGCCCGAGCCCAAGAAGAAGCACCGCTAGCAGCGGCGCTCTATTACGAACTCCTTAGACGGGTAACCGCTCCATCGGTGCGAGGGCCGTGTTCAGGCCCTCAGTCCCCTACAGGGAGGTGCCTCTCAATGCACTGGAAGCTCAGCAGACGCACCGCGCTGATCGCCGCGCTGGTGCTGGCGATCGCGTCGGTCTCGGCGGTAACCGTCGCCGCCGCGCATCGCGGCGGACACAAGCTCGCCAAGCATCAGCACCAGTTCGGTGCGGCCGGTTGGGTCACCGACAACACCGGCTCGACCCTGACGCTGCGGGACGGACGCGCTCGCTCGCACACGTTTGACACGAACTCGAGCACCAAGTTCGTGTACTCGGACCGCTCGGCCGCGACCTCGGCCGACGCGCCGCCTGGCA
>VAWV01000281.1:4425-7333 GCA_005883295.1 Actinomycetota bacterium | reverse complement strand
AGCACGCCCGTGTCGATCGTCCTGTTCGACATCGACAACTTCAAGGACGTGAACGACACCTGCGGCCACATCGTGGGCGACGACGCGCTCCGCAAGGTCGGCGCGGTCATGGAGAAGCTGATCCGGCCCATGGACAGCGTCGCCAGGATCGGCGGCGAGGAGTTCGCCCTCCTTCTCCCGCAGACCGAGCAGCTCGACGCGCTGCTCATCGCGGAGCGCATCCGCAACGCGATCGGCCGCGAGCCCATCCTCGCCCAGCGGCGGATCACCGTGAGCGCGGGCGTCGCGTCGTGCCCCGAGGACGCGACCGAGCACGACGAGCTCCACCGGAAGGCCGACGCGGCCATGTACTGGTGCAAGCGGAACGGCAAGGACATGTGCGCGGTGGCCACCGAGGCTGCCGCAGACCTGGGCGACGACCTCTCGACCTCGCTGTCGCACCTCTACGGGCTCGTGGAGATGATCGACGCCCGCCATCTCCACATGCGCGACCACTCCCAGACGGTCGCCAAGTACGCGATGGCGATCGGCCGGGCCTTCGGGATGTCGCCGGAGGGGCTCCTGAAGCTCCGCCGGGCCGCGCTCCTGCACGACGTTGGAAAGGTCGGGGTGCCCAGCGACATCCTCAACAAGCCCGGCGCCCTGACCGAGGCCGAGTTCGAGGTCGTGCAGAGGCACTCCCCTCTCGGCGGCCTGATGCTGGCCCACGCAGGCCTGCGGGATGAGTCCCGCTGGGTGCGCTGGCACCACGAGCGCGTCGACGGCACCGGGTACCCGGATCGTCTCGCCGGCGACGACATTCCACTCGAGGCCAGGATCATCTTCGTCGGCGACTCGTTCGAGGCGATGACCTCGGATCGCCCCTACAGCCTCGGCATGGACAGCCACAGCGCACTCGCCGAGCTCGAGCGCAATGCGGGCAGCCAGTTCGACTCCGAGGTCGTGGCCAAGCTCGCGGCTCTGGTGCGGGCGAATGAGCTCGAAATCCTCGCCCTCAGGGACGAGGAGATCCGCGCCGGGATCCCCAGGCGCGCCTCGATGGCGGGCTAGGAAAGCCGCCCCAGCGGCGCGTGCGGCTGTGGTTGGTTGCGCGCGCGCGAGTCCAGAGCTACGATCCGCCCTGGTGCGGTTCTGGGAAAGACTTGGCCGGCCCGCACGCGCGGCGCTGGTGCTTTTGGCCGTAGCTGCCGGGGGCGGAGTCGCGCTTGCGGTGGCGAGCGTGCCCGACAGCTCGGGCGTGATCCACGCGTGTTACCAGGTGTCCGATCCCGGCCAGACGGTGCCCATAGGACCCGGGCCGAACATGCGCGTCATCGATCCCTCGGCTAGCCAGTCGTGCAACAACTCGGAGGTGGCCTTCAGCTGGAACTCCACGGGGCCGCAGGGTCCCCAGGGTCCCCAGGGACCCCAGGGACCGCGGGGTCCCCAGGGCTCGGTGGGCTCAGGGTTCACCGTCGTGAACCCGACCGTCAAGGTCACCTCCGCACCGATCGGTCACGTGGTGCTGGGCACCGGCCCGAACGCGCTCAGCTTTGACCTTCTGGCGTCGGGCTTCGACCGGACGATCACCAAGAGCGGCAAGGTGAAGATCAAGGAGTTCACGATCACGAAGAAGGAGGACAAGGCCTCAGCGAAGCTCTTCAAGGCCTGCGCGACCGGCAAGCACTTCCCAGCGGTGTCGATATCGATGAGGAAGGCCGGCGGAAGCCAGACCGAGTTCATCAAGATCAAGATGAACGAGGTGGTCATCTCGTCCATCCAATCGTCGTCGACCGGCGGCGGCGGTTCCAAGCCGGAAGAGAGCCTGACGCTCACCTTCGCCAAGGTCTCGGTCGAGTACAAGCCGCAAAACCCCTGACTCGGGACTCAAGCACGTCGGAGTAGCGGCCGTACGGCCGCTACAGCACTAGCCGCGCCTCCCGCCGCTCGCCACACGCATGAAGTCGCGCACGTTGCCGAACGTCTCGATCCTGTCGATCGCACGCACGATCGCGCGGATCTGGCGGCGGGACAGTATCCCGCCCGCCCCGATGTAGAGCTTCTCCTCCACCGGGAAGTTCGCGATGCAGCTCTGCCGGCTCGTGAAGCTGCGGCCGTCCACCAGCTCGACCGTGGCCTCGGCGCCGAACACACCCATTGTGATGTCGGGCACCAGCTCGATCTTGTCGATCATCGCCTGAACCGCCGGGTTGAAGATGGCCGCGTGCGAGTACTCGCGGAAGGTCAACCGGCGGTTGACCAGCGACGCGGCGATCGGATACTTGCCGTCGAACAGGAGCGCGATGTAGGTCCAGTCCGGTTCCCGGCGGATCCGGGCGTAGATGTCCTTGCTGCCCTTGGAGAACATCGTCGCCGAGGCCGCCATCACCCACGGGATCCGCACCTGCACGCGCTTCACGAGCTTGGGCAGCCGCGATCGCGGCGCCCCGTCCCACACCTTCTTGGCCTGGCGGTTGACGATGTCGAGAATCGCCTGGACCGAGGTGAGCTGGAAGCCGTCGGTGGGGAAGCGCTTGGTGAACAGCTCGTCGTACTTCTCGTCGAAGCGCCACGTCTTCCCGAGGCCGTCCACCAGCTCCGCGAGCCGCGTGGGCGAGGGGATGTCGGCCACTCGGTAGCAGTAGCCGACGGGGTTCTCGAGGATGTCGCGCCGGCCCGTGATTCCCGCGCGCGCGTAGAGGGCCGCCTCGACTCCGCTCATCACCGGCCAGCCCGTGAGAAGCCCCTTGGCGTCGGCGGTCCAGGCGGGGATCGAGGTGACCTGCGGCTGGGTGCAGCAGATCCCGACCGCGTCCTGGAGCTGGGCGCGCCCCAGCCCGAGCAGCTTGCCCGCGACGAGTGGGGTCTCGATCTGGTGCGTCGCCAAGGCGTTGCCGGCGTGGATCACGTCGGTGAGGACGTCGCCGCT
>VAWV01000281.1:0-4361 GCA_005883295.1 Actinomycetota bacterium | reverse complement strand
GGACCTGGGCGTAGACCGAGTTCAGGAGCGCCGCGTGGCGCGCCGAGGTGCGGAAGTGGCCCCGCCCGAGGACGGTCGCCTCGTGGCGATCGCCGAACGCCCGCACGGCACGCGCGAACTTCCGCCCCGGCGGCATCCGGGAGCCGGCGTAGATCACGCCGATGATGCTCTTGAGCTGCTCCTTCGCCGACGCAACAGCGCCCTTCGGGATGTCCTCGTACCGGATCCCCGCGACGAACTCTGCGAGGAGGCGGGTGACGGGCGGGGCCGATGCGGGCGGTCGCGCGACGCTGGCGAGGGTCTGCTCCGGCTGCGGTGTCTCGAAGGCCTGCGGCTCGCCCTTGCAGCTGGGGAGGCCGTTCTTCGCCAGCCCCTGTAGCACCTCCACCAGCAGCTTCGGATCCGGATTGGCGCCCGCCGGAATGAACGAGAACGCGTACATCACGATGCCGAGCAGCGCGACGTTGTTCGCGCCGCTGCGGGGCGGGAAGCACTCCCCGTACATGAGCGCGGCGAGCCCGCTGTAGTCGCCGTAGAGGACGCCGAGCCAGTCGGCCTCGGGCATCACCATGTCGGCGTGGCGCTGGGGGTCGATCCCCGGGTTGAGCGTCGCGCCGACGGTCCCGAGCTTGAGCACGTAAGAGCGCGGCGTGCCTGCCACGCGGCAGTTGAACGTCTTGTCGGAGAGGAAGTCGCCGAAGCGCGTGAGCTTCACGGCCGGACCGGCCACCTGCCAGCGCGCGGCGAACGCGGCCAGCCCGCCCTCCACGCTGCGCGCCGCGTGCGGAATCGGGATCGGGTCGCCGTACGCGTCGCGGATCAGCGCGGGCAGTGCGACCGCGCTGCTCGCGCGCGGCTCGCCCCCCTGCTCGGTCACAGCTCCCGGAACGGTACAGGCCGGGCGGTGCCGGCCGTGGCACTCAGTCCAGGGCCGGGCTTAGGATCGGCGTCGATGCAGGCGCCGGATCCGCGATCGGTCATGCGGTCCCGACGGCGGCGCCGCCTCGTGCCGCTGGTGGCCGCCGTGGTCGTGCTCGTCGCCGTCGTCCTGATCGCGCTGTCGGGCGGGGGTGACTCGAAGAAGGGCAAAAGTCCTTCCAGCCCCCGCACCGGGAGGGCGCCGGCCATGGCCCAGCTCAACAGGGCCCTGGTCACGCGCACCGACCTGCCGTCGGGTGCGTGGGTCGACGACACCGCCGCTTTCGACGACCTGCTCGTCGGCGGGCTGCAGCAGTGCACTCCCAAGGCCAAGGGGCCTGGGGCACGCGTGCCCGCCGAGGGCCTGGCCGCGAGGAGCGAAGAGCACGTGTTCCTGCAGACGAATACCGGGGCGAGCACCCGTGAGGTCCTGGATCAGGTCGTCGCCTTTCATCCCGGTGCCGCGAAGGCGTATCTCGACCGGCTGGGCGCGGCTGCAGCCGGGTGCCACACCTCCAACGACGCGCTGAGGCCTTCGACCGGTCCGGGACCGCCCCGCCTCGGCGACCAGGTGGTTGCGCTGAAGACCTCGAACGTTTCGTACCAGGGCTATGAGCTGCTTGTGCGGGTCAAGGACACGATCGTCGAGGTGGCGGAGGTCTCCGACACGATGTTCACGGCGGATCACGCGCTGCTCCAACGCCTCGCGACGCTCAACGTCAAGAGGCTTCGCCCGCCAAACAGATAGTATTTACTACGTAGTGGGCACTACCACGGTCGCCAGCACGCTGCCGCCGGGACCGCGCGCGCCGCGCGCAGTTCAGACCTACCTGTGGCTCACCCGAACCGTTCACGCTCCGCATACTCCTCGCGGGCGACATGGTTTACGTCGCGGATCCGGGGATCGTGCGGGAAATCTTCAAGGGCGACCCGCAGGTCCTACACGCCGGGGACGCCTGCACGCTCATGGAGCCGACGGGGGGCCGGCACTCCTTGTTCCTGCTGGACGAGGACGAGCACCTGCGGATGCGAAAGCTCCTGCTCCGACCGCTGCACGGGGAGCGGCTGAAGCGCTGGGCGACGGTGATCGCGGAGGTGACCGAGAGGGAGGTGCGCCGGTGGCCGGTCGGCGAGCCCTTCCAGCTGAGGCCGATCACCGAGGCGATCACGCTGGACGTGATCATGCGGATCGTCTTTGGCATGGACCCGGAGCGCGCCCCCGAGCTGCGCCGCCTGCTCCCCGGTCTCTTCCACGTCTCGCTGGCGCAGGCACCGTCGTTCGTGGTCCCCTCCCTACGCAAGGACCTCGGTCGGTGGAGCCCCTGGGGCAGGTACCTGCGGCTGCGCGCTCGGATCGACGAGCTCTTGTACGCGGAGATCGAGCGACGGCGGAAGGAGTTGGCCGCGGAAGAGGGCGAGCGCGACGACGTTCTCTCACTCCTCCTGGGTGCCAGCGACGACGAGGGACGCGGACTCTCCGACGTCGAGCTGCGCGACCAGCTCGTCACGATGCTCCTGGCCGGCCACGAGACCACTGCGAGCGCACTCGCCTGGGCCTTCGAGCGGATCCTCCGCCACCCGGACGTCGTGCGCGGGCTGCTCGACGAGAGCACCGAGGGCGGCTCGGAGTACCTCGACGCGGTGATCAAGGAGACCCTGCGCAGCCGGCCCGTGGCGGCGCACGTGGCTCGATTCCTGACCGAGGACATGGAGATCAAGGGCTACCGGATCCCGGCTCGAACGGTGGTGGCCCTCGGCATCTATCTGATGCACCACTCCCCCGAGCTCTACCCCGACCCCCACGCCTTCCGCCCGGAGCGCTTCCTGGGCGACGATGCGCCGGACCACTACTCCTGGATCCCGTTCGGCGGCGGCGTGCGGCGCTGCCTCGGCGTGGGACTGGCCACGCTCGAGATGCAGGTCATGATCCCGACGATCCTGCGACTTGTGGAGCTCCGCGCCTCCCGCCCCGAGCCGGAGCGCTTCGACGTGCTCGGCGTGACGCTCGTGCCGTCGCGCGGAGGCGAGGTGGTGGTCGAGCGTCACCTGACCAATGCCGAGCCGTCACCCGCGACCGTGGGGGCCTCGGCGTGAGTACGCCCGCGCAGGCCGAGCGCTTCCGGATCGACGAGCTGGCCCAGCGGTCCGGCCTGCCCAGTGGCACGATCCGCTTCTACCAGCGGGAGGGCCTGATCCCGCCGCCTGAGCGTGAGGGCCGCGTGGCCTACTACTCCGAGGAGCACCTGCTGCGGCTCGAGCGGATTCGGGCGCTTCAGTCGCAGGGGCTTCCGCTGAGCCTGGTCGGAGATCTGCTCGGACGGGAGGAAGCGGGCGAGGACATCTCCGCCTGGCTGGCGCTCGACAGCGCGGTCTTCGGGGGCCGCGACGGGGAGCGGCCGATCGAGGAGCTCGCGGCGCGTCTCGTGGAGTGGGGCGTGCCGCGGGAGACGATGGCGGAGGGTGCGGAGGTGGTGAGGGCGCGCCTGACCGAGGTGGCCGACGCGATCGCCGCGCTCGGGTGGGAGGTATTCGCCTCCGAGCGGAAGTCGATCGCCGCCGGCCAGCCGGTGGCCGGTGACGTGCTCGCCCGCTTCGAGCACCTGCGCTCGCTCGCCCAGCGAATCATCGCCACCCTCTTCCGCGAGCTGCTCGACGACGCGATCAGAGCACGCTCGGAGCCCTTTGCGGAGGAGACGGTCAAGCGGAGGCGCCGATGAGGGTCGCGGTCACAGGGGCGGCGGGCTGCCTCGGGCGCCCGATCGTCGAGGCGCTCGCGCGCGACGAGCGGGTGGACTCTGTCCTCGCTATCGACCTGCGCCCGCCGCCGGCGGCCGCGAGCGTCGAGCCGCTCCGCCGGGACGTGCGCGAGCTCCGGCCTGGGGACCTCGCGGGCTCGGACGTGCTCGTCCACCTCGCGGCGCGGGTGCTCGGGCGCGGCCGGGACGCCTGGAGCGTGAACGTGCACGGGAGCCGCAACGCCTTCGAGGCCGCGCTGGGGGCGGGCGCTCGGGCGATCGTCCACGCGAGCTCCGCCGCCGCCTACGGCTCTGCGCCCGACAACGCCGTCCCGCTCACCGAGGACAGCCCGCTCCGCCCCGAGCCGCCCTTCTACTACCCGCAGACGAAGGTGGAGGTGGAGCGCCTGCTGGACGAGCTCGAATCCCGGGAGCCCGAAGTGCGCGTGGTGCGCATGCGCCCGGTGAGCACGCTCGGCCCAGGGGCGCCCGTGATGCTCGGCGGGCGCGTCTGGCTCTCGCTGTCCGGCTTCGACCCGCCGATCCAGTTCGTATGGCTCGAGGACCTCGTCGACGCCTTCGTCCGCGCGGTGCACGCGCGGGCCTCGGGCGCTTTCAACGTCGGCGCACCGGACCCGGTGCGGGTCTCGGAGGTGGGCCCGCTGCTCCGGGCTCGCGCGGTGCGGCTGCCGCGCCGGGTGGTGCGGC
>VAWV01000121.1 GCA_005883295.1 Actinomycetota bacterium | reverse complement strand
TAGGGCCCGGTCAGCTCGGTCACGTAGCGGTTCTGCGCGACCCGGCGCTGGACGTCGAGCACCGCGGCGCGGAACGCCGGATCCTCTGCTCGCAGCGAGCCGCGCGACTGCACCAGCACCTGCTCGGTGGCTCGCTCCTTCAGGCCCGCCTTGGCGATCACCTGGGCGGCGGTGCGGGACTCGCCGTTGCCCTGGTTCTCGTCCTTGATGTGCCTGGTCCCGAGGGCGCCGCCGACGACGACGGCGAGGATCACGAGCGCGAGCCAGCCGAAGATCGCGATCTTGCGGTGCTGCGCGCTCCAGCGGCCGGCGCGGGCGGCGAAGGTGCGAGTCTCCACGGTTCGTCCCTCCTACGGGGTACTGCGGGCCAGTTGCGCCAACTCTCGCAGGAAGGGCCCTCCGTGTCCACACCTGCTGCCGCGAGACTTGCGGTGCGGTTACCCGCACCGCAGTTCGACGCGTTCCAGCGGCGTGTACACGGCGCCCTGCGGTCTCAGCGTGGACCGGTACAGGGTCACCAGCGGAGCGAGCAGCGGGCCGGGCAACGGCTCGGCGGGATCCAGCGGCTCGGCCCGGCGGCCGCGTTTCACGCGGGCAAGTGTCATGTGCGGCCACCACTCACGCCGCTCCGGCCGGTACCAGCGGCCCTCCGCGAGCCCCTCCGAGGCCGCTGACTGGATGGCCGCGGCGCGAGCGTCTTCGTCCTCCAGGTCCAGCGCGAACAGACGCGGGCCGCGCCGCGGCAGCGGCATGACCGCCGACGGACGCAGCTCCGCGGCGGGCAGCTCCCGCACGGCGCCGAGCGCCGCCTGCGCGATCGCCGGGACGTCCTTCTCCGCCTGGTAGCCCAGGAACACGAGCGTCAGGTGCAGGGTCTCGGCAGCCGACGGGCGCAGGTCATCGCGTCCCTGCACCAACCGGTCGCGCCATTCGGCGAGCGCCGCGCGGTCCTCTTCGCGCGGCTCGAGCGCCAGGAACAGCCGGACCCGTGGCGAGCCCGGGCGGCCCGACGAGCGGCGCTCAGAAGGGGAATTCCTCGCCACGGAGCAGCCGGCGCAGAAGGTGCATGCCGACGGTCGTGGAGCGATCGCGGATCTCGTCGCGATCGCCGGGCAGGGTCACGTCGCGGGCGAGGACGGCGCCGTCCGAGCGCCTGACCGACCAGCACACGTAGCCGACCGGCTTCTGCTCGCTCCCGCCGCTGGGCCCGGCGATGCCGGTGATCGCGATCGACGTGTCCGCAGTGAAGCGTTCCAGGGCGCCCTGGGCCATCGCGTCCGCCACCTCCGGCGACACCGCCCCGCGGCGCTCGATCAGGTCCCCGTCCACGTCGAGCAGCTCGACCTTCGCCTCGTTCGAGTAGGCCACGACGCCCCCGGCGACGTACTCCGACGCGCTGGGCCGCTCCGTGAGCCTCGCGGCCATCAGCCCGCCCGTGCAGGACTCGGCGACCGCGATCCGCCGGCCCCGCAGGAGCTCCGCCACCTGGTCGTCCACCCGCGAGCCATCGGTCGAGAACAGCGCGTGCAGGTGGCGTTTTGCGATCAGCGATTCGAGTGCCGCGTACGCTTCGCGCGACTCCGGCTCGCTGCGAACCACGACCTCCACCTCGCCCCGGCGCAGGCAGGTGGTGATCTCGAGCCGGTCGAGCCCTTCGACCTCGCCCTCCGCCACGCGCAGCGTCTCGGCGATCTCGGACTCCGGGATCCCGAACAGCCGGAGCATGTGCTGCTCGTACCGGGACCGGTCGCTCACCGCCGCCTGGAACTCGGCCGTGGTGACCGCCTCCGCCCACAACTCGTGGAGCTCCCGCGGCGGTCCCGGAAGCACCACCACGGTGGGGCCGCTGCCGTCGGCGGGCGGGACCACGGCCCCGGGCGCCGTTCCCACCGGATCGAGCGGCCGGGCACCAGCCGGGGTCATTGCCTGCTTGCGGTTAGAGGCAAGGATCGCGTCCGGATCGAGATCGCGGAAGCGGCGCATCAGCGGCTTCAGGATCTCGGCGATGCGCTGCTCGAGCCTCGGGTCGAGCACCATGTCGCGCCCCGTGAAGCGCGCCACCCGCTCCATCGTCAGGTCGTCGGCGGTGGGCCCCAATCCGCCGCTCGTAACCACCAGGTCCATGCCGCGCTCGGCCATGAAGGCCAGCTGGGCGTCCATGTCCTCGGGCCGGTCGCCGCAGATCGTGATGTGCGCGAGCTCGATGCCGAGCTCGAGCAGTCGGTCGGCCAGCCAGGGCCCGTTGCGGTCCCGTACCCGACCGGTCAGGACCTCGGTGCCCGTGACCACGATCCCCGCTCGGGCGCTCAAACGCAGGGCCTGTGCAGTGGCGGGATCGGCGTGACCCGTCCGGTGCGCGAGAACGACAGCCCGACGGCGGCCGCGGTACGAGCGAACGAGACCGGCTTGCCGTTCAGGAAGACGTTGGCCGAGCTCCGACCCATGTTGATCCGCAGGCGCTTGCCGCGGAAGGTCTGCGTCGTGGAGATCGTCCCCTCGAAGAGCTTCGTGCCGTGGCCGTCATCGACGCAGACGTAGGTGGTCTCGGTGGGGACCACCTTCAGCTTGACCTCAGGCGCCAGAGGCGGAGCGGCCGGGCGGCTCCGATGTGCCGTGGCCGGACCCTTGGGCGGGCCCGCGGTCGACGCCGGCTTCTTCTTCCCTCCGCCACCCCCGCCGCTGGCAAGCCCGATGATCGCCAGGAGCAGGAGGACCGCGAGCACGCCCCCGGCCAGCAGCAGGCCCGGACTGATGGCCATTCCCGGACCCGCGACCCGTCGTTCGTGGGGCGGGCGGGTGCGCGCGGGCGGGGCGAAGCTCGGCACCTCCTCCTCCCCGCGTGGCTCGTGCTGCGCGCGGAACTCCTCCACGAGCAGGTGGGCGTCGAGGCCCAGGTACTCGGCGTACGTGCGCAGGAAGCTCTTGACGTAGGTCGTTCCGGGCAGCATCGAGAACTCGTCGTTCTCGAGCGCGCGCAGGTACTTGGCCCGGATCTTCGTCGCGGCCTCGACCTCGGTGATGTCTCGGCCCTGCCGCATGCGGGCCTCGCGGAGTCTCTCGCCGATGGGCTGCATCGGCGCCTATTCTGGCGCAGCCGCGCGGCTAGGCGGAGTCGCCCGCGGTGGCCCCGACCGGCTCGTCGAGGGCCGCCAGGATGCGCGGCAGGTCGGCCTCGGTGACCAGGACCTGACGCGCCTTGGAGCCCTCGTAGCCCGAGATCACGCCGCGCCGTTCCATCATGTCGATCAGGCGCCCTGCGCGGGTGTAGCCCACGCGGAGGCGCCGCTGGAGCATCGAGGTGGACGCGCTGCCCAGCTGGACCACGGTGGCGATGGCGTCGGGGAGCAGGTCGTCCTCGTCGGGGCTGAAGTCGTCGGCGGACTGGCCCTCCTCGCGCTCGATCGCCTCCAGCAGCTCCTCGTGCAGCTCGGGCTCGCCCTGGCGGCGCCAGTGGTCGGTGAGGCGCTCGATCTCCTCCTCGGTCACGAATGCGCCCTGGATGCGGGCGGGACGGGCCTCCGAGGCCGGCCTGAACAGCATGTCGCCCTGCCCGAGCAGGGACTCGGCGCCGTTCTGGTCGAGGATCACGCGCGAGTCCGTCTGCGACGAGACGGCGAACGCGATCCTGGCCGGCACATTCGCCTTGATCATGCCGGTGATGATGTCCGCACTCGGCCGCTGGGTGGCGAGCAGAAGGTGGATTCCGACGGCCCGCGACTTCTGCGCCAGCCGGATGACCGCGTCCTCGACCTCACCCGGGGCGATCATCATCAGGTCGGCCAGCTCGTCGATCACGCACAGGATGTAGGGCAGCGGCCGCTCGCCCTGGCGTTCCCGAACACGGTTCAGCTCGACCAGGTTGCGCGCCCGGGCCTGGCTCATCACGCCGTAGCGCTGCTCCATCTCCTTGATCAGGTTCCCGAGCACGTTGGCCGCGAGCCGCGGGCTGGTTACCACGGGCGTGAGCAGGTGCGGGATCGACTCGTAGTAGTTGAGCTCCACCTGTTTCGGGTCCACCAGCGCGAGCCGCACCTCGTTGGGCGTGGCGCGCAGCAGGATCGACGACAGCATCGCGTTCACCGCGCCGGACTTGCCGGAGCCCGTCGTTCCCGCCACCAGGATGTGGGGCTGCTTGGCCAGGTCCGTGCCGATCGCCTTGCCCGCGATGTCCTTCCCCAGCCACACGGTGAGCGGCGACCACCCGCTGGGGGCGTCCTGGAAGACGTCGCCCAGGTGGACGAGGCGGCGGTCCGCGTTGGGGACCTCCACCCCCACCGCCTGCTTGCCGGGGATCGGGGCGAGGATGCGGATCTCGGTTGCAGCCAGCGCGTACGCCAGGTCGTCCTTCAGCTGCGCGACCTTCGACATCTTGGTGCCGGGCTCGAGCCGGAGCTCGTAGCGGGTCACGTGCGGGCCGCACACAGCGCCGACGATCTGGGACTGGATCCCGAAGTGGCCCAGCGCCTCCACGAGCTCCTTGCCGGTGCGCTCCTGGGCGGCCACGTCCACCTTGGCGCTGCCCTTCGAGCGCCGCAGCAGCGACGTCTTCGGAAGCGTGTACTCCACGTCCGCGGCCTCCGTCACTTCGGAGCGGCGATTGCCCTGGGGCGTGAGATCCTCCGACACGGCCTCGGCCTGCTCCGCCCTGGCGCGCTCCGCCCGCGGGAACGGTGCGCGTGCTGTTTCGGGCTGGGGCTCGAGGCGCGCCGGCTCCGGCTCGTAGCGGTCAGGCTCGTCCCTGTCCTCGCCGTCGAGCGCCGGTGCCTCCACGTGGGTCGCGCGTACCAGGGGCTCGACGTCGGGTACCCCGACCCGCGGGCGATCACCGGCCGCGTGCCCGGCGCCGGGGCTGCGCGTCCCACGGCCCGAGACGAGCGCCGCGAATTCGCTGGTGGACCGCCGCACGCGCCGCGCGCTCGATGCGAATCCCGCGCGAGTCCCCTGCAGCAGCCCGGCCACGGTCGCGCCCGTGAGCAGCATCACGCCGGCGGCCAGCAGGAAGACGAAGACGATGTACGCGCCGAACCGCTGGACCAGGGTCTTGGCGGTCCAGTAGAGGACCTCGCCGAGCAGGCCGCCGTGATGGCGGAAGTACTCGGGGTGCATGAAGCCGTGGCGCGGCGGATGGGCCGGACCGAGCCCGAACAGCCCGCCCGCCAGTCCCAGCACCAGAGCGGCCAGCACGCAGGCGCCGCCGGCGCGGAAGGGCTTGACGCTGGCGAGCATCGGGCCGAGGACGAGCAGCGTCCCTGCGCCGAGCAGCACAAGTGGCACGAGGTAGGCGGCGCCTCCCAGCAGGAAGCGGAACCCGTCGGCGAGGGCGCCGCCGACCTTCCCGCCGTCCCAGCCGAGGTAGAAGACGAAGGCGAAGAACGCCGCGAGCGCGACCAGCCCCAGGCCGACCAGGTCGAGATCACGCTGCTCGAGCTGCGGCATGCGCAGCGCGATGCGCGGCAGGGCGCGCGACGGGCGCCTGCGCGAGCGCCTTCGGTTGCTGCGGCGGCGGGCCATGGCTGCGCAAGCGGTTTTCGACGGCGCGCGCCGCGGCCCTGCCACCTAAGTGCGGGCTAAAAAGTTCCGGGCCGGGCTCGATTGGGCCCTAACATCATTTCCATGAGCCAGAGGGCGCGGGTGCTGGTCGTCGAGGACGACGGCGACATCGCGGAGGTCCTGCGCCGTTCCCTGCGCCTCGACGGCTACGAGGTGCGACTCGCCGGCGACGGCGTTCAGGCACTGGACGAGTCGTCGCTGTTCGAGCCGGACGCCGTGGTCCTCGACCTCGGCCTCCCCCGGCTCGACGGGATCGAGGTCTGCCGCCGGCTGCGCGAGGAGGGCGACGTGCCGATCCTCATGCTCACCGCACGCGACGGGCTGGACGCCCGGGTGGAGGGACTGGACTCGGGCGCCGACGACTACCTCGTCAAGCCCTTCGAGCGCGAGGAGCTGCTCGCCCGTCTGCGCGCGCTCCTGCGCCGCCGCCCGCCCCGCGGCAGCGCGTTCGTCGTGGTCGGTGACCTGCGGCTGAACCCGGACACCCGCGAGGTCGCCCGTGGCGATCGGAGCATCGAGCTCACCGGACGGGAGTTCGAGCTCCTCGAGTACCTGATGCGAAACGAGCGCCTCGTGGTGTCCCGCGAGTCCCTGCTCGACGACGTCTGGGGCTACGCTCCCTTTGCAGAGACGAACACCGTGGACGTCTTCGTGTCGAACCTGCGCCGCAAGCTCGAGGCCGGCGGGGAGCCGCGCCTGCTGCACACCGTTCGCGGGGCGGGATACGTGCTGCGAGCTGCATGAGGCGAATCCGCCGGCTGCCAGTCCGCATACGCCTCGCGCTCATCTCGGCGACGCTCACGTTCGCGATCCTCGCCCTGTTCGCGGTCGTGATCGGGCTGTTCGCCTCGAAGCAGGTCCACTCGGAGTTTGACGACGAGCTGAACCTGACCGCGGCCGACCTCCAGCAGCGCCTGGTGTCGCCGTCGCTCACCGGGCCGATTCCGAGCCGTGACAGGGAGGCGCTCAAGGCGGCGGCCGCGGGCCAGGCCGTGGTGCGGATCGTGGTCCCCTACGGCGTCACCCAGATGCCGCCCTCGTCGCCGTCGCTGGGACTGCCCCGGGCGGGGACCCACAACATCGGGGAGTACCGCGTTGCCTCGCGGCCCATCCCGGGCCCCGGTGGCCATACCATCGGCTATCTGCAGTACGGCAAGCCGCTCGCCCGCCTCAACCACACGATCGCGCGGATCGACCTGTTCCTCGCGATCGGCGTGGTCGGCGGCACGGCGCTCGCGTTCCTCGCGGGACTCGCGCTAGCGCGGCGGGCGATGAGCCCGATCGCGAACCTCACCCGCGCGTCCCGTGAGATCGCGCGCACCCGCGATCCGGGGGTCGCGCTGCCCAAGCCCGAGGCCCAGGACGAGGTGGCCGACCTGGCCAACACGCTCGAGGACATGCTCCGGGCGCTCGATGACGCTCGTGCGGAAACGGAGGGCGCGCTCGCGCGCCAGCGCGAGTTCGTGGCCGACGCCTCGCACGAGCTGCGGACGCCGCTCACCAGCATCCTCGCCAACCTCGAGCTGCTCGAGGGAGAGCTCGAGGGCGAGGGTCGTGAGATGGCCGGCTCCGCGCTGCGGTCGTCGCGGCGCATGCGCCGCCTGGTCGCCGACCTGCTCCTGCTGGCCCGCGCGGATGCCGGCCGCGAGGGCCTGCGCGAGGAGGTCGACCTGGCGGCGGTGGTGAGCGAGGCGGCAGCCGAGGCCGCTCCAGTCGCCGCCGGCCACATACTGTCGCTCGACCTGCCGAACGGGAACGGTGGCGGATCGATCGTCTACGGGGTCTCCGACGACCTGCACCGGCTGGCCTCCAACCTGATCGAGAACGCGCTGGTGCACACTCCGCCGGCGACCGAGGTGATGGTCCGGCTGCGAAGCGACGATGCGGCCGCGGTTCTCGAGGTCTCAGACGCGGGCCCCGGGATCTCGGGCGAGCTCCGCGACCGGATCTTCGAGCGCTTCGTGCGCGGGCACGGCGAGCGCGCCGGCGGCGGAAGCGGCCTGGGACTGGCGATCGTGCGGGCCGTCGCGGAGCGCCACGGCGGTACCGTCGAGCTGGATTCGAGCGAGGCCGGCGGCTCGCGCTTCACGGTGCGCCTGCCGGTGGAGCGGTCCGCGAGGACGCCGGACGTCAGACCTCTACGACCACCGGCAACACCATCGGCCGGCGCTTGAGCCGGTCGTAGACGAACCGCGCGACGTCGTCGTGCAGGTTCTCCTGTAGCAGCGAGATCTCGCGGATCTCCTCCTCCGCCGACCGCGCCAGCGACGCCTCGACGGCATCCCTGAGCTCGTCGAGGAGCTCGTCGGCCGCCCCCTCGAGGAAGGGGACACCGCGGAAGATCAGCTCCGGAGGCGCAACCGAGCTGCCGTCCTCCTCCGACACGGTTGCCACCACGATGAAGATCCCGTCCGCCGACAGCATCCGGCGATCGCGCAGGGCAACATCCTCCACGTCGCCCACGTCGAGCCCGTCCACGAAGATCATCCCCGCGTGCTCCCGCTCGCCTATCCGGGCGCCGCGGGAGTCGACCTCCAGCGGCAGCCCGTTCGCCGCGCGGAAGACGTCCTCGGCCGCCACGCCGACGGACTCGGCCAGGTCCCCGTGCAGGCGCATGCGGCGGTGGTCGCCGTGGAAGGGCATGACGTACCGGGGCGCGGTGAGGTTGATCATCAGCTTGAGCTCCTCCGCATAGCCGTGGCCGGAGGCGTGGATGGGGGCGTCGCGGGCAGTGACCACGTTCGCGCCGAGCTGGTAGATGCGGTTGATCGTCTCGTTCACCGCCCGCTCGTTGCCGGGGATGGGCGTCGCGGAGAAGATCACGGTGTCGCCGGCGTGGAGGTCGACGTTGGGGTGGTCGCCGTGCGCCATCCGGCGCAGCGCCGAGAGCGGCTCGCCCTGGCTGCCCGTTGAGATCACGACGAGCTTGTGGTCCGGGAAGTCCTCGATCTCCTTGACGCCCACGAGCATCCCCTCGGGGATCGCGATGTGCCCCAGGTTGCGGCCGATGTTCACGTTCTTGCGCATCGACCGCCCGACCAGCGACACCTTCCGCCCCAGGGTGGCGGCGGCGTCCACCACCTGCTGCACCCGGTGGATGTTGGAGGCGAAGCAGGTGACCACGATCCGGCCGTCGCAGCGGGCGAACGCCTCCTCGAGGTGGGGCCCCACGCTGGATTCCGAGGGGGCCATGCCCAGGCGGTCGACGTTCGTGGAGTCGCCGCACAGGAGCAGCAGCCCGTCGCGTCCCAGCTCCGCGAGGCGGGCCATGTCGGCCGGCTCGCCGTCCACCGGGGTCTGGTCGAACTTGTAGTCGCCCGTGACGAGCACCGTGCCCAGGTCGCAGCTGAGCGCCACGCCGCAGGAATCGGGGATCGAGTGCGATAGCCGGATCGTCTCGATCGTGAACGGCCCGGCGTCGAACGGCTCGCCGGGAGCCACCTGGTTCAGGTCGGCCACCTCCCCCAGCCGGTGCTCGTCGAGCTTGGAGCGCACCAGCTCGACGGTGAGCGGGCCGCCGTAGACCGGCGGGACGCGTGTCGGCGCGAGCTCGCGCAGCACGTACGGCAGCGCTCCTACGTGGTCCTCGTGGCCGTGGGTGAGGATGACCGCGTCGACGTCGGCGGCGCGCTCGCGCAGGTACGCGAAGTCGGGGAGCACCAGGTCGATCCCGAGCTGGTCCGGTGCCGGGAACATCAGCCCGGTGTCCACCACCACGATCCGGCCGTCGTACTCCACGACCGTCATGTTCTTTCCGATCCCCCCACGCCCCCCGAGCGGGAGCACGCGCAGGGTCGAGCTCAAGACAGCTGGAGTACGCCGAGGCGCTGGAGGACCTCGCGGATGACGCCCTTCTCCTCCTCCGACGCCTCCACCATCGGCAGCCGCAGACCACCCACCTCGACCCCGATCATGTTCAGCGCCGCCTTGACCGGGGTGGGGCTCGAGGTGATGAACATTGCCTTGAACAGGTCCTTCCACGCGTCGTGGATCTCGTGGCGGGACTCGGGCTCGTCGATGATGCGGCGCATCTCGCGGCCGATCAGGTGGCTGGAGACCAGGATCCCGCCCGTGCCCCCCATGTCGATGACGCGCGCAAGCATGTCGTCGTTGCCGGCCAGGAGGTCGAGGCCCTCGATCGGCTCCACGTTCTCGTAGCGGGCCTGCTTCACGGCCGCGATGTTCTCGACTTGACCCAGCTCGCGCAGCAGGTCGTTGTCCATGTCGACCACGCAGCGCGACGGGATGTTGTAGAGGATCACCGGCTTGTCGGTGGCCCGCGCGATCGCGTGGTAGTGGCCGATCAGGCCCAGCCGGTTGGGCTTGTTGTAGTAGGGGCAGACGACCAGGTGGGCATCCACCCCCACCTCGGTGGCCTTCTCGGTCAGGTGGACCGAGTGGGCGGTGTCGTTGGACCCGGTCCCGGCGATCAGGTACGCCTCGTCGCCCACCTCGGAAACGGCGAGCTCCCAGAGCCGGATCTTCTCCTCGTCGGTGAGCGTGGAGCCCTCGCCTGTGGTCCCGGCCAGCACCAGCCCGTCCGAGCCGTGACCATCGCCGTGAGTACGCCTCCGATCGGCATGTGGGGCCGAGCTTACCGCGCGTGTAGGCGGCGCAAGCCTGCACGGGATGGATGGCGCACGCGTCATAATTCGGGGCCCGATATGGCCACCGATACCGACTACAGCCACCGCACCGCCGTCCAGAAGCTGGGCGTCCGGCGCGGAGATCGAGTGGAGGTCGTGGGCGACGTCGGCCCGGGCCTCCGGCGCGACGTCAAGGAAGTGTCCGGTCGCGGCCTGGTCCGCTCGGGCGAGCTTGACGGCGCCATCGTCCTGGTGATGTCGATCGACGAGGCCGAGGACGTCCTTGACCGTTACCGCCCGCGCATCCGCGACACGGGCTACCTCTGGCTGATCACCCACAAGCGCGGGCACGAGACCTACATCAACCAGATGCTGCTGGTCCCGGGGGCCAAGAAGCGCGGGCTGATCGACAACAAGACCTGCTCGATCGACGAGGACCGCTCTGGGATCAGGTTCGTGGTCCCGCGGGCGCTGCGGAAGAAGGCTGGCAAGGGCGACGGGTCGAAGGCCGCGGCCGGCGCCGTGTCGCGCTAGCCGCGCGGCGGCGAGGCGGTCGCCTCAGGGCGCCGCGACCCAGTCGGGCGCGCCCTTCCCGGCGCAGGAGTTGCCCCGGTGGATCCTGAAGTCGCCGGCGCGCCGGCTGAAGTAGACGCCGCCGCGCGCGCGGTGGTTGCCGTGCTGGGACACCATCGGTGACAGCGCCACCCCCCCGTGCTCGTTGTACTCGCGATTCCGGTTGCCGGCTCGCACGCAGTTGCCGGCGAAGAGGTTTCCGTGCCCGTAGAGGTTGAAGGTCTCGGCGTTCCAGCGCACGACCGAGTTGGTGAAGATGTTGTCCCGGACCTGGTTGCCCGAGCTCCGCTCCGAATAGACCACGCCGCTGCCGTTCCCGTCCACGGTGTTGTGGAGCACCAGGGTCCCGTGCGCGTCGGGGTAGAGTTGGATGCCGCGGTCCGCGTTGTCGTACACCACGTTGTCGACGATCTCGCCGCCGCTGCCGTCGGCCACGTAGATCCCGTGGTCGTGCTCGGTGTGCGGCCTGCGCCCGCAGTCGTGGATGCGGTTGGCCCAGACCTTGAAGCGGTCGGGGCGCTGCCCGTTGTCATCGAGGGCGATCACCACGTCCGGTGCGTTGATCGTCGGGCTTGGAAGGGTCCCGCAGGAGCTGCCGCCGCAGCGCGGCCCGTAGCTGCCGTCGAGCCTCATGCCCATGACCCGGTCCCCGCGCCCCTGCAGCACGATGCGGCCGCGCAGGGTGGCGCGCTCACCGCGTGCGCTCTGGAGCGTCACGTCGCGGCGCCTGACGGTCGTTTGCGTCTGGTGGTAGGTCCCCGCGCGCAGGCAGCCGGTCTGGCCGGTCCTCAGCATCCGCACCAGCCGGTAGGGACCGCGCACCGGGTGGGCTCGCGAGCCGTTGCCGTGCTTCGACCCCCAGGGAGCCGCGTAGCGATTGCACGCCCTGTACGCAGCTTCAAACATGCGCGGACCGCTCGGCTGCGCACCGAGCGCTACTCCGCCACTTGCGTGGCTGCCCCCAAATCGGTACGTCACCGACGCCCCTGCCCAGAGCGATGCGGCGACAACCGTGGCGACGATCCCCAACTTCGCTACCGCCACTCAACGCCTCCGTCACTGTCCGTGTGGCTTCAGCTGGCCGCGCAGGGTATGACACGCGGGGGTCGGAAGGTTGCGGTTCCGCGTGACGGAAAACACACATGCCGCCGCTAATCAAGGCTTACTCTTCGTAAGGCATGCTGGTGAGGACCGCCGACGGGACCCGGGTAGTGATCAGGCGCATCCGCCCGGGCGACAAGCTGATGCTCGCCAGGGGCCTCGGTCTGCTCTCCGACGAGACGCGTC
>VAWV01000230.1:7450-8983 GCA_005883295.1 Actinomycetota bacterium | reverse complement strand
GCTCCGCGAGCGCTTCGCCGACCGCGTCTTCGACTCGGTCATCCGGCAGTCGATCCGCTACGCGGAGTCGGCGGAGCGCGGGATCTCGATCCTCGACTACCGACCGGAGCTGGGGGACAACTACCTGGCGCTCGCCGCCGAGGTCCTGGAGCGAATCGGGATGGAGGACGAGCGCGACCGCGTGGCCAGCCTGCGCGCGGAGCTGGTCCCGGCTTAGCCTCGCAGCGCCTCGGCGACTCCCAAAAAAAGGGCGATAAAGGAGGACCCGGCGTCTACTGGTTCGACTTTGGGTCCTCTGGGAACCCAAAGTCGGACCAGTGCCGGCGCCCAGGTCCGGCTGCGGGCTACAGCGCCCGCACGTCCGCCCCGCCCGGCGAGAACTGCGCGCGGCGCACGTCGCAGTCCGGCGCGACCTCGCGGAGGTGCTCGATCAGCGTCCCGGTCTGCTGCCAGTGGCACCAGAACAGGACCGCAGGCCCCGCGCCCGAGATCGACGCGCCGACGGCGCCCAGCTCCCGGGCCCGGCGCAGCAGCTCCATCGACCTCGGGTACAGGCGCTCGCGGCGGGGCTGGTGGAGGCGGTCGTCGAGGCCGCGGGCCACCAGGTCGAGATCGCCGCGCGCCAGCCCGAGCACCAGCAGGGCCGCGTGCGCCGCGTTGTACACGGCGTCCTCCAGCGGGACCTCGGCCGGCAGCGCCGCACGCGCCTCGGCGGTCGGGACCGGCTCCGGCGGGATGGCGAGTGCAGCCTCGATGCCGGGCGCGGGCTCGAACCGCTCGGCGCCGCCGTCCGCGCAGATCACGAAGCCGCCGAGCAGCGCCGCTGCGACGTTGTCGGGGTGGCCCTCGATGCGCGCGGCGTGCTCGAGCAGCGGGGCGTCCAGCTCGTACATGTGGTCAGCCGCCACGAGGCCCGCAACGATCGCCGCCGCGCTCGAGCCGAGGCCGGAGGCGATCGGGATCTCCGAGCTGATCCGGAATGCGATCCCGTCGGCCGGGTGGAGCGCCTCGAACGCCCGCACGCACAGGTTGTCGCGGCTTGCGGGGAAGTCGGTGTCGCCTGGATCAACCGAGAACTCGCCGGTCTCCTCCACCTCCAGCTCGAGATGGAGGGCGAGCGCCGCGGCCATCGAGTCGTAGCCGGGCCCCAGGTTCGCGGACGAGGCTGGCACCCGCACCACGCGGTGGCGCCTCACGACCCGAGCACCGCCCGCTCCACGTCCACGAGATTGGGCTCGCACGGCATCACGGGGGACACCTGGGCGAGCGCGGTGGTGGGGTCCTTCAGCCCGTGGCCGGTGAGGACGCAGACGACGCGCCCCTCGGCGCCGTACTTGAGGAGCCCGGCGACCGCCGCGGCCGACGCCGGCTCGCAGAAGACGCCCTCGCGCTCGCCGAGGAGCGAGTAGGCCTCGAGGATCTCGTCGTCGGACACCGCGCGCACCTCGCCCCGCGACGAGGTGAACGCGTCCATGGCCTCCTCCCAGCGTGCCGGGTTCCCGATCCTGATCGCCGACGCGACGGTCTCCGGGT
>VAWV01000230.1:0-7427 GCA_005883295.1 Actinomycetota bacterium | reverse complement strand
GTACTCCTTGAAGCCCCTCCACCACGCCGTTACTTTGCCCGCGTTGCCGACCGGTATGCACAGCACGTCGGGCGGCTCCCCCAGCTGGTCTCATACCTCGAACGCGCCGGTCTTCTGCCCTTCGATCCGGAACTCGTTGATCGAGTTGACGAGCGCGATCGGGTGGCGGTCCACCAACTTGCGCACGAGTTCGAGTGCCTGGTCGAAGTTCCCCCTCAGGGCCACCACGCGCGCGCCGTGCATCAGCGCCTGGGCGAGCTTGCCCGTGGCGATCTTCCCCTCGGGCACGATCACGGCGCCGCGCACGCCGCCGCGCGCGGCGTAGGCGGCGGCGCTCGCCGCGGTGTTCCCCGTCGAAGCGCAGATCACCGCCTCGGCGCCATCCCTCACCGCGGCGGACACGGCCACGGTCATCCCGCGGTCCTTGAACGACCCGGTGGGGTTCGCGCCCTCGAGCTTGAGCCAGACGTCGCAGCCGGTCCGCTCGGACAGCACGGGCGCGCGGACGAGCGGCGTGCCCCCCTCCCCCAGCGTGACCACCGGCTCGACCGGCAGCCGGTCCCGGTAGTCCCAGAGCGTCAGAAGGTCTCCTCGATCACCCGTATCCAGCGCGGAGCCGACCGGAGGAACTCCAGCCTGCCGATGAGGTGTGGAGCACCATGTCGAGCCGGGCGTCGTCGCCGAGGCCCTTCTGGACCACGGACTTCACGGACACGCCCTGGAGCCCCAGGATCTCGGCGATCTGCGCCAGCACGCCGGGACGGTCTGCCACCTCGAGATGCAGGTAGAACGCGGACTCGGTGTCTGTCACGAACGGCTGCTCCTCGGCCGGCGGCGGCACCGTGGGCGGAGGGATGATCGCGGAGATCACGTCACCGAGCACGGCGGAAGCGGTCTGGGAGCCGCCCGCACCGGGCCCCGACAGCGTGATCTCGGTGATCGCCGGCGACTCGATGGTCACGGCGTTGAAGGACCCGTTCACGGACGCCAGCGGGTGCGCGCCGTACAGGAACGTCGGGTGGACCCGCACCGAGATCCCGCCGTCCAGCCGCTCCGCGGTGCCCACCAGCTTGAGCGAGAGCCCGAGCTCGCGCGCGTATTCGATGTCCCCCGGAGTGAGGTGCTCGATGCCCTCGTACGGGACCTGGTCCAGGTGCACCGGGAGGTTGAACGCCAGCCGTCCGATGATCGCCATCTTGGCCGCCGCGTCGCGGCCGCTCACGTCCTCGGTCGGGTCGGCCTCCGCGTAGCCGAGCGCCTGGGCCTGCTCAAGCGCCTCCTCGTACGAGGCGCCCGTCGCGGCCATCTCGGTGAGGATGAAGTTGGTGGTGCCGTTGACGATCCCGTGCACGCGCTCGATGTGGGCGGCCGCGAGCGTCTCGTGGATCACCCGGATCACCGGGACCACGCCACCGACGGCCGCCTCGAAGCGAAGCTGGACCACGGCCTTCCGGGCGGCGTCGTAGATCTCCTCGCCGTGCTGCGACAGCACCGCCTTGTTGGCGGTCACCACGTGCCGGCCCGCCGCCATCGCGCGCAGGATGTAGTCGCGCGCGGGCTCGACGCCGCCGATCAGCTCGACGATCAGGTCGCTGCGCTCCACGATGTCGTCGAAGTCGCCGCGCGAGCGGGTGAGCACTCCCGAGACCTCGGGCCTCTGGCCGGTGGCTGCCTCGATCCGCCCGGCGCGCTCCTCCAGCAGCTCGTGGAACGCCGACCCGACCGTCCCGTGGCCGAGCAGCCCGACCCTAAACGTCACGGAGGGTCAGGTCCTCGTAGGTCTCGCGCCGGACCACCTCGCGGGCCTCCCCGCCGGAGCAGAAGATCACGGGCGGGCGCGTGATGCCGTTGTAGTTGCTGGCCATCGCATATCCGTACGCGCCGGTGGCGGGAATCACGAGCACGTCGCCGGGCCGCGGGTCGTCGAGCAGCACGTCCCGCACGAGGATGTCGCCCGACTCGCAGTGCTTGCCCGCGATCGTGCAAAGCACTTCGCCGCCGAAGCGGTCGGCGATCTCCGCCTCGTAGCGGGCGCCGTAGAGCATCGGACGGATGTTGTCGGACATGCCGCCGTCCACGGCCACGTAGGTCCGCACGCCGGGGATGCGCTTGACCGTTCCGACGCGGTAGAGCGTCACGCCCGCGTTCCCCACCAGCGACCGGCCTGGCTCGCAGAGCACGGTCACGCCCTCAGGCGCGCTGCGCAGCAGCGTCTCGGCGTAGTCCTCGATCGACGGGGGCCGGTCATCGGCGGTGTACGCGATGCCCAGGCCGCCGCCGAGGTTGAGCAGCGGGTACTCGCCCATCGAGGAGAGGACCTCGGCCAGCTTCTCGAGCGGCGAGAGGTCGAAGATCTGCGACCCCAGGTGCGCGTGCAGGCCGACCAGGTCGAGGTTGCGGATGCGGTCCACGGCGCGCGGCACGTCGTCGACCACGAAGCCGAACTTCGAGTCCACCTGGCCCGTGGAGATGTAGTCGTGCGTGGAGGGCGAGATCCCGGGCGTCACCCGCAGCAGCACGCGCTGCCCGGGCGCCATCCGCTCGCCGGCCTCGAGCGCCTGACTGAGCTCGTCCTCGCTCTTGTTGTTGCCGTGCAGGTAGATCCGCTCCGGCGGGAAGCCGCCCTTCAGTGCGAGGTACAGCTCGCCGCCCGAGGCGACGTCGCAGGAAAGGCCCTCCTCGACCAGCAGCCGGTAGGCGGCGGTGCAGGGGAACGCCTTGCTGGCGTAGACGATCTCGAAGTGATCGGCACGCGCGCGAAACGCCTCCATGTACGCGCGGGCGCGCGCGCGAATGTCGTCCTCCGCGTACACGTAGGCCGGAGTTCCGAACCGCTCCGCGAGCTCGATCGCGTCGCAACCGCCGATCTCCAGACGTCCGGCTTCGCCCAACCGCGAGCCGAGCGGGAAGACGTGCGAGACACCGGCGACGCCCTGTTGCCCCACCGAGGCCATAATCGGCCAAGTATGAAGCACGCCCTTCCGGCCCGGCCGGAGCTGGGGAAGCGCGACGGACTGGCCTACGCGCTCTTCCTGCCGCCGGTCGAGCCCCGTGCTGGAGTGGTGATCTGTCACGGCTCGGGCTCCGCCAAGGAGAGCCACTTCGACTTCGCGCGCGCGGCGGTGGCGTACGACATGGCCGCCCTCGCGTTCGACGCACGCGGCCACGGCCGGTCGGAGGGCCGCTTCGGCCCGGATGCGATCGACGACGTCCTGTCCATGTGCGGGCTCATGCGCAAGCACACCTCCCGGATCGCGCTGCGCGGCTCGAGCCTCGGGGGCTTCTGCGCGATCCTTGCCGCCGCGGCCGACGGGATGGCGGACGCCGTCGTGGCCATCTGCCCAGCGCCCGAGGACTTCCTCCTGCGTGGCCTGCGCGCGGGACGCCTGCAGGACTTCGAGGTCGATACCGAGGGCCTGGAGGCGTGGCTCCACGACGTTTCCCTCACGGACGCGGTCGCCTCGCTGGCACCGCGCACGGCGCTCCTCCTGCTGCACGCGCGCGGCGACGAGCAGATCCCCTACACGGTCTCGGAGGAATTGTTCGAGGCGGCGGGCGAGCCCAAGCGGCTGCTGCTGATCCCGGGCGGCCACCACCGCTCGATCCAGCACGACCTCGAGCTCCAGGCCGAGTCGGTTCGCTTCATCGAGCGGGTGGTCGAGGGAGGCCGCGTCTAGCAGGGCACTAGCAGCCCGAGTGCACCGCGCCGCCGGCCGCACCCGAGGCGGTCGAGGTGGCGTTGCAGGTGACGCTGTGGAGCAGCGTCGGCTGGGGCGTCTGCTTCGGGCCCTTTGGCGGGCCACCGCCGCCCTCGCCCGGTGGACTGCTGGGCACGGACGGGGACGGCGCGGGGGTGAAGTGGGACGACCCGCCGGTCCCTCCCGTACCGGCGGAGCCGGCCCCCACCCCGCGCTGCGCCACCGCGCCGCCGCCGAAGCGGAGCCCGCCGCGCCCGCCGACGCCCGGGCTACCGCTCCGGCGGGCGGCCACTGCAGACGCCGGGGTTCCGGTGTGCCGCACCGCGCGAACCACCGGCGCCGCGGGCGCCGGCTGAACCTGGACCTGGCTTGCCGACGCCTGGCCGCTGCGCGTGGGCCATGCGTCGAAGGTGACCAGCGCGCTGACCAGGGCGAGCATGGTCAGAGATGCTGCAAGGAGCACTCCGGTGGTGCCCAGAGCGCGCAGAGTGACCCGATTCACATTCATCAGGCGCAGGGGTAGCCCTAGGCTTATTCCCCCTTAAGAGGGGATTTACCCCGTTTATTGGTCTCTGAACGGGCTCAGTCGCCCGAGGGAGCGGATTCGTCGGCCTGCGGTGCCGGCGCCGTCGGAGAGGGCGGCGCCGTCTGGGCGACGGGCACCGCAGCCGGGGTCACGACCGTCTCGTCGGGCCGGGGCGCGGGATCGATCTGCGGGCTGGCCGCAGTGGCCCGGACGCTCACTGCCATATGTGTGGCTCCGCGGTCGTCGACGTTCAGCTTCGCGGCGATCGCGGGGCGCCCGCTCGTGTCGCCCTTCGTGGCGGTCGTCGCGGCACCGGACCCGTGTCCGCGCGAAACGCCGCCCCCGGGCCTCGGAGGCCCAGCCGCGCCGCCGGCCTGCGACGTCCCGGAGCGAGGGGAGCTCGGGGGCGCCGCGGCGGCCGGCAGCGCGTGGGACGGGCCAACGGGACTGCTTGTGCCGGTCACACTCGCCGGCACTGGGGGAAGCGGTCGATGCTGGCCACCCGTGGCCAGGCCACGGATCGCGAGACGGCGATCCGCGAGGATCATGGGCTCGACCCGGGCGGGCGGCTGGACCACGCTCTCGATGGGACGCTCGACCGCCGGCCGGGGCCACGCGCGGTATCCGAACGGGCGCGGACCGACGGTCAATCCGACGGTCGTCCCGGCCGCGAGTAGCGTCGAGATCGGCACCCAGCGGAGAAGGACCCTGTCGGAGAACGTAGTCAAGGTACTTCTCTATCGGCATCCCGGGCGGAACCTTTAGCCGTGCAACCCGGGAGCGGACCGATGTCCGGGAACGGACGTTTCTAGGCGGCCGCCGGGCGCAGAAACGGTCGTTCGGCCCGCGCGAGCCACACCGCGCCGGCGACCGCCATGACGATGCTCAGGAGCTGCGGCAGCGTGAGCCCCAGCGCCACGCGCTCGTTGCGGCGGATGAACTCGATCAGGATGCGCTCCACCCCCGACAGCACCAGCCAGAGCGCGAACAGGATCCCCGGCTTGAACCGGTCCCGCACGCGCCAGAGCGCGAGCGCCACCAGGCCCATGGCGAGCGACTCGTAGATCGGCGTCGGCTGCACGCGCACGCTGATCGGCTTGGTCCCGTGCGGATAGGCCATCGCCCAGGGGAGGTGGGACGCCTTGCCGTAGTCGCCGTCGCCCGACACCTGGCACCCGATCCGGCCCACCGCGTAGCCCAGCGCGAGCAACGGGGCCGAGTAGTCGAGGAGGGTGAGCCCCAGGAAGCCGCGCCGCCAGGCCCACAGCACCATCGCGATCGCGCCGCCCACGACCCCGCCGATCCAGACCAGCCCCGAGCCCGAGAACAGGCTGCCGAGGAGGTCGTGCTTCGCGCTGCCCCAGTTCTGGATGATGTAGTCGACCCGGGCGCCCACCAGCCCGCCCACGAGCGCGGCGAAGATCGACTCGTATGCCCAATCGGTGGGCTTGCCGAGCTCGCGGAGGCGCCTCGCCGCCAGCAGGCCGCACGCGGCGAAGCCGATCGCGAAGCAGATCCCGAAGCTCTGGAGCGTGAGCGGACCGATGTGGATCCGTGGCTGCACCGGGGCCGAGACTACCCGCCGGCGCTCTCTAGAATGGCTCCATGGCCCGCGCCCGCACCGTCTTCCCCCGCGACTCCGGGCTCCAGTTCCGGATGCTGCTCACGCTGTTCCTGCTCGGGCTGCTCTACGCGGTTTTCGTGGCGGTGCTGCTCGCCGCCGGCGCCGGTGTGGGGATCATGGTCGTGGTCATCGTCGGGCTCGCGCTCGCCCAGCTGTTCCTCTCGGACAAGCTCGGGCTCGCCGCGACGGGCGCCAAGGAGGTCTCGCCCGAGGACGCGCCGGGCCTGCACGCGATGATCGAGCGCCTCTGCATCCAGGCCGACCTGCCCAAGCCGCGGATCGCGGTCGCCGACCAGGAGATGCCAAACGCGTTCGCGATGGGGCGCTCCCAGAAGAGCGCGGTGGTGTGCGTCACCACCGGCCTCATGAAGACCCTCGAGCCGCACGAGCTCGAGGCGGTGCTCGCCCACGAGCTCACGCACGTCAAGAACCGCGACGTGCTGATCATGACCGTGGCGAGCTTCTTCGCAACGATCGCGTCGATGATCGCGCAGCTCGGGTTCTGGTTCGGCGGCTGGGGCGGCAGCGATGACGACGGCGCGCCTGCGTTCATAGTGATCCTGCTGGTCTCGTTCGTCGTCTACATCGTGTCCTTCTTCCTGATGCTCGCGCTCTCGCGCTACCGGGAGTACGCGGCCGACCGCGGATCGGCGCTCATCACCGGGCGGCCGAGCGCGCTGTCGTCGGCGCTCGTGCGCATCTCGGGCGCGATCCAGCAGGTGCCCGATCAGGACCTGCGTGCGGTCGGCAAGATGAGCGCGTTCTTCATCGTGCCGCCGAGCGTGAAGGAGTCCATCGCCACTGTCTTCATGGACCACCCGCCCACGGAGAAGCGCATCGCGGCGCTCCAGAAGCTCGAGGAGCAGCTTCAGCAGTCCGGCGGCGTCCCGGCGCTGGCCTAGGCGCTGCTGCCCGAAGTGGGCTTCCTCGACGCGCTCCTGGGCGGCAGGCGCAAGCTCAAGACCCCGGCCCCGGACAGGCTCTTCGCGATGACGACGGCGGTCGTCACCCTCGAGACCGGGCTGGGCGTGAAGCACCGGCCGGTGGCGGGAATCGTCTTCCAGCCGCTCGCCACCGCGGACTTCAAGCAGATCGTGAGCGACACCGAGGAGCTGCTTCGCGGGTCCGCCAAGGACACCGGGACGGTGGTGGACTCGGCGGACGACGAGTTCGGCTTCCGCTGGATCGTCCTGCGCGACGACGAGATGGACGACCTCGTGGTGGCGGTGAACGTCGTGTCGAGCCAGCTCGAGGCGGGCGGCTACGGGGACCGGATCCTCTGCGCCGTTTTCGTCTTCGAGGAGGGCGGCGAGCCGATCTACTTCATCTACAACTTCAAGCGCGGCGCCTACTACCCGTTCGTGCCGGGCCCGGGCGAGAAGCAGCGGAACAACGAGCGCGAGTTCCAGCTGAAGGCGCAGATCGACAGGGACCTGCCGATCGAGCCGGAGCTCGAGCGCTGGTTTCCGCTGTGGGAGATCCCGCTCTAGCGGGGCGGGTGGCGCCACCCCGGCGCGGGGGCCGCGCGTCGGCGCCGCACCCTCTTGCAGTCGTGCACCTTGTCGAATCGATCGACGAT
>VAWV01000229.1 GCA_005883295.1 Actinomycetota bacterium | reverse complement strand
GTACTCGATGCATGCGACCGAAGACCGCGATCGCCGCGCGCAGCGGCTCGGGCCCTGCGGATCCTCACCGAGCTCGGCCTTGCCGCCGTCGAGCGGTCGGACGCCTCGGTCGTCTGCCGGTTCCTGCAAGCGGCGCAGACCCAGCTCGAGAGCTCGCCCACATATCGCGCCTGCCAGGCGCGCCTTCAGGCGGCCGAGGCTCACCTGCGAGCGGCCCCCGCGCGGGCCGCGTAGGCCTGGGCATGCCGGTCTAAACTCGAAGCCATGCCCAAGGTCCCGAAGACCGTGAGCGGGCGCCAGCGCGGCGCCGGGAACGGCACGCGGCGATCCAAGGCCAGCACGCGGGCCGCGGCGGGCGCCGAAAAGACCGCGAAGGCGGACGGCAAGCCGGCCGCGGGCGACGGCAAGGCGCAAGCGAAGCCCGCCACCAAGCGCGCACCGAGGCGGAAGACCACCAAGACGACCCCGGCCAAGGCACGACGGGTCGCCAAGAGCTCGAACGACAAAGCGGCCGCGGTGGACTTCTCCCGCCGGCCGGTCGACGCGGCTCCGGCGGCCACCGCCACCAAGTCCACCGTCAGCCAGCTGAGCGAGTCGGAGCAGGGCCTGCTGGCCGACCTGTTTGCCGTGATCGAGGAGCACGACGAGAAGGGCCACATCGACCGCGAGGCGGTGGAGCACGCGTTCGTGTTCGCCTGCGAGCGCCACGCGGACCAGCGCCGGCGGTCGGGCGAGAGCTTCATCGTCCACCCCATCGGCGTGGCGAAGATCTGCGCCGGAATGCGGCTCGACACCTCGACCCTGTGCGCGGCGCTGCTGCACGACACCGTCGAGGACACCGCCGCCTCGCTGATCGAGGTCCGCGACGAGTTCGGCGAGGAGGTGGCCACGCTCGTCGACGGCGTCACGAAGCTCACCGGGATCACCTTCCAGAGCCGCGACGACAAGCAGGCCGAGAACTACCGGAAGATGATCGTGGCGATGGCCCAGGACCCTCGCGTGATCCTGATCAAGCTCGCCGACCGCCTGCACAACATGCGCACCCTCCGCGCGATGTCCAAGCAGAAGCAGCAGGAGAAGGCGAAGGAGACGCTCGAGATCTTCGCCCCGCTCGCCCACCGGCTGGGCATCCACGCGATCAAGTGGGAGCTCGAGGACCTGGCGTTCGCCACGCTCCACCCGCGCAAGTACAAGGAGATCAAGGGGCTCGTCAGCCAGCAGCGCGAGGAGCGGGAGCGCTACGTGGAGCGGGCCGGCCGCTACCTGGAGAAGGAGCTCCAGGCGGTCGGGATCAAGGCGGACATCTCAGGCCGCGCCAAGCACTTCTACTCGATCTACTCGAAGATGACCAAGAAGGGGCGCGAGTTCAACGAGATCTACGACCTCACCGCGATGCGCGTGCTGGTGGACTCGGTCAAGGACTGCTACGGCGCAATCGGGGTCATCCACTCGCTCTGGAAGCCGCTGCCGGGCCGGTTCAAGGACTGGGTGGCGATGCCCAAGTTCAACATGTACCAGGCGCTCCACACGACCGTGATCGGGCCCGAGGGGCGGCCGCTCGAGATCCAGATCCGGACCCACCACATGCACGAGACCGCCGAGTACGGGATCGCCGCGCACTGGATGTACAAGGAGGTCTCCGGCGACGGCGGGTCCGGGCCACAGGGGATGGTCAGAGACCGGATCCAGTGGCTCGAGCAGCTGCTCGACTGGCAGCAGGACCTGAAGGACCCCGAGGACTTCGTGAAGGGGCTGAAGGTGGACCTCTTCGAGGACGAGGTCTTCGTTTTCACGCCCAAGGGCGAGGTCAAGTCGCTGCCCGCCGGCTCGACCCCGCTCGACTTCGCGTACGAGATCCACACCGACGTGGGGCACCGCTGCGTGGGCGCCAAGGTGAACGGGAAGATCGTCCCGCTGCACTACGAGCTGCGCTCGGGCGACATCTGCGAGGTGCTGACCTCGAAGAAGGACCGGGGCCCGTCGCGCGACTGGCTGGCACTGGCCAAGACCACGCGCGCGCAGTCCAAGATCCGGGCCTGGTTCAAGCGCGAGCGGCGCGAGGACTCCGAGCGGACCGGGCGGGAGATCCTCCACGAGAACCTCAAGCGCGCGGGGCTGCCCGCCCAGAAGATCACCGGCTCGCCGCTCCTGGCGGACGTGATCCGGGAGATGGGCTTCCGCAAGGCCGAGGACTTCTACATCGCGCTGGGTCAGGCCAAGATCTCGGCGAAGGTCGTCGTCAACAAGGTGATGACCCGGCTCAAGCAGGGCGAGACCGCGGTCGAGCCGCCCGACGCTGGCGAGGAGCTGCTCGCCAAGAGCCGCAAGGAGGTCCCAAAGCCGACCGCGCCCGCCCGGAGCTACGGGATCAAGGTGAAGGGCATCGACGACGTCCCGCTCCGCCTGGCCAAGTGCTGCCGCCCGGTCCCGGGCGACGAGATCGTCGGCTACATCTCGCTGGGCAAGGGAATCACGATCCACCGCGAGGACTGCCCCAACGTCCG
>VAWV01000254.1 GCA_005883295.1 Actinomycetota bacterium | reverse complement strand
CGAGCTTCCGGAGGGGGTCATCGCGGAGCCTTTTCTGGACGACGAGTTGATCGGCGTGACCGCCCCCGGTTCGGTCCGGTTGCGCCGCGGCCGCGCCAGGCCGGCGGACCTTGCCGGCAAGACGCTGCTCGTGCGCGAATACGGCTCCAGCACGCGTGCCGTGGCCGAGCGCTACCTCGCGCGCGCGGGCTACCAGCCCGCCAAGCGCTGGGAGCTCGATTCCAACGAGGCGATCAAGCGGTCGGTTCGCGCCGGGCTGGGCGTCGGATTCGTGTCCACGCTCGTGGTGGAGGAGGAGATCGCCCGCGGTGAGCTCGACGGCTTCCGGGTGGAGGGTGCGGAGGCCATGCGCCGGTCGGTGTTCCTGCTGCGCCCCGACGGCCGCGATCCGACACCGTCGGAGCGCGCGTTCATAGAGACGCTCTGCTCGTGCTGCGGAGTGAGCGTCGCGGGCTGCACGGCCTAACCGAGGCATTCCGCAACCTCATAGGACGCATTGAGAATCTGCTCTGGCTGAATGCCCGGGGGCCGCGTAGCTTGGTCGTGATGTTCTTCAGGCAGCTCCTGAACGACGACACCGCCTGCGCCTCGTACCTGCTCGGCTGCAAGACGAAGCAGCGCTTCGCGGTGGTGGATCCGCATGTCGACCTGGTCGACGAGTACATCGCGCTCGCGGGCACGCAGGGGATTCCGATCGTGGCCGTGCTCGAAACGCACGTGCAGGCCGACCACGTCTCCGGGCTGCCTGTTCTCGTTGAGCGAACGGGCGCCACGGCGTACCTGCCCGCCGGCGCCGGGGTGGAGTTCGAGCACATCCCGCTCGGCGACGGCGCCGTCGTCGACCTCGGCAACACCAAGCTCCGCGCGATCGCCACGCCGGGCCACGCGCCCGCCCACCACGCCTACCTCGTCACGGACCTCACGCGTGGGGAAGAGCCGTGGATGGTCCTTACCGGCGACGCCCTGCTGGTCGGCGACGCGGGCAGGCCCGACCTCCACGCTGGCGACGCCGACTCGGCCGAGAGCATGGCGCGGTCGCTCTACCGCTCGCTCACCGAGCGCCTGCTGAGTCTGCCGGATCACCTGCTCCTCTATCCGGCGCACTACTCGGGGTCCGTCTGCGGTCGCGGCCTCTCCGCGAACCCGGCGTCGACCATCGGCTTCGAGCGGAGCCACAGCCCGGCACTCCGCTTCGATTCCGAGGAGGCCTTCGTGGAGGCCCTGTTGCAGGATCTCCCGCCGGCTCCGGAGCGCCAGCCCGAGATCGTGGCCGCAAACCGCAGCGGCCGGCCCCTGGTCCCTTCCGGTTGAGCGCGCAGCCTGTCCGTCTCGGGCTGCGCGAGAACCTGCCGCAGTTCGCGCTGCTCGTCGCGGTCAACTCCTTCGTCGGCGCCATGGTCGGCCTCGAGCGATCGACCCTGCCGCTCATCGGCGAGCGCGACTTCGGGCTCCACTCCAGCGCGGCCGTCCTCTCATTCATCACGGCGTTCGGGCTCGCGAAGGCGTTGACCAACCTCGGCGCCGGCGCGCTTGCCGAGCGGGTCGGAAGGCGACGGCTCCTGATCGCCGGCTGGGTGGTGGCGCTGCCCGTGCCGCTGCTGATCGGCGTGGCGCCCAGCTGGGCCTGGGTGGTGGTCGCCAACGCCCTGCTCGGGCTCAACCAGGGACTGGCGTGGTCCATGACCGTCGTCATGAAGATCGACCTGGTGGGTCCGAGACGGCGCGGACTTGCGCTCGGGCTCAACGAGGCCGCCGGCTATGGCGGCGTGGCCGCGGCGGCGGCGATCAGCGGCTGGCTGGCGGCCGATCTCGCGGCGCGCGACGTGCTCGTCGCCGGGGCCGCGGGGATCGCCGCGGTCGGGCTGCTCGTCAGCGTGATCGCGGTGCGCGACACAGGCGCGCACGTGGCCTTGGAGCAGTCGCGCGAGCACGAGGGAACCCGTGCCTCGGCTCCGACCCTGCGCGACGCGCTCGCGGACGCCACCTACCGCCGCGCCGAGCTGCGCGCGTGCTCCCAGGCGGGGTTGTTCAACAACATGAACGACGCCGTGGCCTGGGGCGTCGTCCCCCTGTATCTGGCGAACACGGGCGCCAGCGTTGCGCAGATCGGACTGGTCGCCGGTCTCTACCCGGCCGCCTGGGGTCTGGGCCAGATATCGGCCGGCCACTGGTCGGACGTGGTCGGCCGCCGGGTGCCGATCGTCTGCGGGATGCTGGTCCAGGCAGCAGCACTGGCCGGGATGGCGGTCTCGGGAGGCCACATCGGCGTGGCGGTCGCCGCGGCGGTCGGACTCGGCGCCGGCACGGCGCTCGTCTACCCCACCCTCATCGCCGCGATCTCCGATCAGGTCGCTCCGGTCGCCCGTGCCCCGGTGATCGGCGTCTACCGCTTCTGGCGCGACATGGGCTACGTGGTGGGCGGCGTGACCGCGGGCGTCGCGGCCGACGCACTCGGTTACAGCGGCGCCATCGGGGCGGCCGCGGGGTTGACCGCGCTGTCCGGACTTGTGTTCGCGGTGCAGTTCGGCGGGCGTGTGCGGCAGGTGCCCGTGGGCGGCGCTACGGAGGCGTAGTAAGAGCGGCGCGGACCGAAGCGTCGCGGGCCACCGCCGAGAGCGCATCCGGGCG
>VAWV01000253.1 GCA_005883295.1 Actinomycetota bacterium | reverse complement strand
CGCGCGCGGCGGTCGACCAGACGGTCGAGCTGGTGAAGGAGCTCGACCCGCGGGTCGCCGGCTTCGCGAACGCTGTGATGCGGCGAGCCACCCGCGAGGCGCGGTCGCGCATCGACGAGCTGCCGGAGGACTCGCCGGTCCTCCTCTCGCACCCGCTGTGGCTTGCGCAGATGTGGCGGCAGGCGCTCGGGCCCGACGAGGCGGTCGCACTCATGCGCGCCGACAACGAGCCCGCCGAGAGCGCCCTCCGCGCGAACGAGCTCCGCACCACCCGCGACGATCTCCTCCCGGCACTCGCCGAGCGCGGCGCGAACGCGCGGCCCGCGCCCGGCCTCCCCGAGGGCATCGTGGTGGACGGCCCCTTCGACGCCCACGGGTCGGACCTGTTCGAGCGCGGCCTGCTGATGCCGCAGTCCCGCGGGTCGATGCTCGCGGGCCGCATCGTGGATCCGCAGCCCGGCGAGCGTGTGCTCGACATGTGCGGGGCGCCCGGGGCCAAGACCACCCATCTCGCCGCCCTGATGCGCGGCCAGGGACAGGTGGTCGCGGTGGAGGAGAACACAGCCCGGGCGGCGGAGCTCGAGGCGAACGCGGCGAGGCTCGGCGCCGTGATCGTGGAGGTGCGTCGTGCCGACGCGCGTGTGCCGGTCGATCCAGGCGGGTTCGACCGCGTCCTGCTCGACGCCCCGTGCTCGGACCTCGGAACGCTCCAGTCGCGGCCCGACGCGCGCTGGCGCAAGGGGCCCGCGCAGGTCCGCGAGCTGGCCGCGCTCCAGCGCGAGCTGCTGGAGGCCGCGGCCGCGCAGGTGCGTGCGGGCGGCGCGGTCGTCTATTCGGTCTGCACGATCTCGCCCGACGAGGGGCCGCGCCAGGTCGAGAGCTTCCTCGACGACCACCCCGAGCTCGACCTCGAGCGCGATCCGGTTCAGCTGCTCCCCCACAGGGACGCCACCGACGGCTTCTTCATCGCGCGCATCCGACATCGCTGACGGTTGTCAGAATTGGGCGCATGGAGAGCTCGCCCGCGCTGAACAGGCCCGACTGCCCCTCGTGCGGCGAGCCGTGGCTCTCCCCCACCAACCTGCCGGGCCGCTACCGCTGCGTGTACTGCCTCAAGCGCTTCGAGCTCAGGTCCGACTGCCCCGACTGCGGCGCGCACTCCACGATCGCGCGGATGTCCGACACCGCGAACGTGGAGTGCCGCAACTGCGGCGGCAGCATGCTGCGCCCTATCTGACGTAGAGCCCGTAGAGCAGGGTGCACAGCAGCAGCGCGCCACCGACGTAGGCGACCTCCACCTGCAGCACCCGCTGGTCGAAGCCGGGAACCAGCAGTACGATCACGAACACCACGGCCGCGCCCACCCAGCAGGCGGCCGCCTCCCTGGTCCGCCCCCGCGCCAGCGCAGCCTGGTTGAGCGTGGCGGCGGCCAGGTAGAGCCCCATCCCCACGGCCACCAGGACCAGCCCACCGCGGCCGTACTGGCCGCCGGCGCCGAAGGCGAGTCGCATGATCTGGGGACCGAGGGCGAGCATCGCGAGCGCCACCACGCCCGCGAACGCCGCGATCGCCCCGAGGGTCACGTTCACGCTCCGCCTGAAGGGATCCGCCTGCCCGCTCACGCTGAGCTTCGTGAGGTGGGGCAGGATCGAGGTCTGGATCGCCTGGAACAGCTGCAGGGGCGCGCGCGCGATCAGGAGCACGTTGAACGCGAAACCGGCGAGGGCCGCGCCGCGATGCCCCTCGGTGGCCTTCACGAGCAGCGGCCCTCCGTTCAGGAAGGTCTGCTCGGAGATCATGATCAGCAGGACGGCCCCCGCGAACCCGGCGCCGTGGGCCAGCGTGAACTCGGCCTGCTCGGGCGTGGCGTCCGTGGTGGGCGGATCGTCGGCGGCGGGAGCGGCGCCCGCGCGGATCCTGCGGCGGATCGCCCACGGCACCACCGACAGCGAGAAGAGCGGCGCCGCCGCGATCCCCAGCGCGACGACCGACTGGCCCTTTGCGATCCCCACCGCCGCCACCACAGCGAACGCCACCCGCGACAGCGCCTCGAGGAGCACGAGCAGCCCGTACAGCCCGAACCGGCGGTGCCCCGCCAGGAACCCGCGCGCGAAGTAGCTGGCCGCGTAGCACAGGACCGCGGCGATCATCACCCAGTACAGCGTCGACGAGCCGCCGAAGAGCCCGTGCTCGAGCGGCCGGTACAGCGCGAGCGCCACCGCGGCGAACAGCACGCCGAGGCCCAGCTGGATCGTCGCCGCCACCCGCAGGTGCTCCGAGCCGGCCTGCCCCCGTACGTCGCGGTCGGCGATCGTCCGCGACAGGAGCTGCTCCACCGGTCGGTAGAGGACCGACACGACGATGAAGACCGCCGACCAGAGGAGCGTGATCCCCCCGTAGGAGGAGTGGCTCAGCGTGTGGCTGGCGAGCGAGAAGTACGCGTAGGTGACGAGGCCGGTGACCCCGATCCCAACCGCGAGGATCGCGGCGCCGCGGCCATAGCCGGCAGGCGGT
>VAWV01000252.1 GCA_005883295.1 Actinomycetota bacterium | reverse complement strand
TCGCCCGCAGGCTCGGGCAGACCGGCTACGGATCGCTGTCCGCCCTGATCTCGACCTACATCATCCTGATGGTCCCGGGGTCGGCGGTGCAGACGACCGTCGCCCGGGAGGTGAGTGCGGCCGTGGCCGCGGGCGACTCCGCCGCCGGAGCGGGCGTGTGGAGGTGGCTCGAGCGCCTGGCCGGAGTGACGTTTCTCGCGTGCGCGGTCTCCGTGCTCGGCAGGCACGGGCTCGCCGGGGTGATCGGCGTGGGCGACGTTCCTTGGGGGGCGGCCGCCACGCTTCCGAGCGGCTGCCTGTGGCTGATGGTCTCCGTGCAGCGCGGGGCGCTGCAGGGCTTCCACCGCTACCGCGCCGTGGGCGCGAGCTGGATCGGTGAGCAGCTCGCGCGGCTCCTGTTCGCGTTCGCGCTCGTGGGCCCGGCGGGCGTCAGCGGAGTCTTCTTCGGCACCCCGCTGGCGCTCGCGGCTGTGGCGGTGGCGCTCGTAATCCCACCGCGCCGGGTGCTCCCCCACCCGACGCCCGCCGGCGAGCACCCGCTGAGCCACCTGTTCGTGCGCGCCGGCGCTCCCGTGGCCGCGCTCGCGCTCGTCGCGTGGATGCAGGACGGCAACGTGATCATCGTCAAGCACGTGGCCACGGGGAAGCAGGCCGGTCTCTACGCCTCGGCGGCCGTCGCCGCGAAGGCGATCATGTGGATCGCGGTCGGCCTCGGGCTCTTCCTCGTGCCGGAGGCGGCGCGGCGCGCCCGCCTGCGGCTGGGCGCCGCGAGCGTGCTGGCGAGCACGCTCGGGCTGGTGGCGCTGGTCGCGCTGCCGATGATCCTGATCTACGCAACGCTGGGAACGCCGCTCATGAAGGCCGCCTTCGGGAACAAGTTCGCCGCGGGAGCCGACCCGCTGCCGTGGCTCGGGGTCGCGCTCTCGCTGCTGGCGTGCACGTACCTCGCGGTGCAGTACCACCTCGCGCTGCACCGCTGGCGGTTCATCGGGCTGCTCGTGGTCGCGGCGATAGTCCAGCCCGCCGTGGTCATCGCGATCGGCCCCCACCTCACATCGATCGCGATCGGCCTGACCGCGGTGAACGCCACGCTCGCGGCGCTGATGGTCACGCTCGCGTTCCGGATCGCGACGCATCCGGAGCGTGTCGTCCTGGAGCCCGACGAGCCGGGCGACACGATCGCCACGTCGGAGACGCTGGCGTAGTCACTAGCGGGCCGTCCGCGGTCGCGGCGCGAGCAGCAGGTAGATGCCGAAGCGGCGCTCGAGACGGTACGCGCGCGCCAGGTACACGTCGAGGATGCGGACTCCGCTCGAGCGCCCTGCCTGGTTCGGCTCCGGAAGCGCCGTGACCGGCGCGGCCCAGCGCAGCACGATGCGCGGTCGAACGCGTTCGAGTACCCGAACGATCTCGCGCTGCACCGGCGCGGAGGTGACAACGCCCGGGGCGGCGATGTCGTAGCGGGTCGGATTCGGCCGCTCCGTCAGCACGTAGAACAGCGGGTAGCCCGATGTGACCAGGTCCGCGCGAGCCCCCGTTACGTAGATGGCATCCCCGGGCGGCACGTGCGCGCGCACGTAGTCGGCCGCCTTCTCCAGCGGCGCCGCGCGGAGCGGGCGTGCCCGGACGCCGTCCGCGACCGGCAGGTGGATCGGGACGGTGTTCTCCTCGAGCCCCTCCACGCGCCGGTCGATCCCCTCGGTCAGCGCCCACACAAGCCCGAGCGCCGCGCCGGCTGCGCCGGCCATCGCGACCACCCTGCGCACGGCCGGCGCGCCGCGCTCACCGCGTCGCTCGGAAGTCAGCGCCCACGCCGCCAGCACGCCGACCAGCACGGCGAGCGGCGCCGTGTGGAAGAGGTCGGTGCGAACCAGCATGTAGTGGGCCATGCCGGCGGCCACGACCATCGTCGCCACGGGCGCGGGATCGGCCCGGCGAATCCGCAGTGCCAGCCGCGCCACCGAGCCGGCCAGCCCGACGAGCAGGAGGAGCGGCAGGTAGAAGTGGATGACGCGCACGACCCGGAAGGAGCCCTGGTACCTCCACGGGAACGGCAGCGACTGGTACTTCTGGAAGTCGATGAGCGGGTAGCGAACGAGGAGGTGCCACGACCTGCCCAGGCCGGCCGCGGCCACGACGGGCACGTACAGAGCTCCAGCGACCAGCACCACCGGCACTGCAAAGCGCGCCGCGCGGCGGGCCCTCTCGCGCCCGGGCTCCGGACCGAGCGCGATTGCGAGCACGATTCCGACCGCGAGGTAGGCGGCGAACTCGATCCGCCACACGGCGCACAGCCCGGCCAGCGCGCCGGCCAGTGCCAGCCGGCGCTCGAACGTGAGCAGCGCCGCCAGGGCGAGGGCGAGCGCGATCGGGAAGGGATGCGGACCCGTCGGAAAGGCCATCGCGCACGCGGCCGCGAGCCACGCCGCCAGGGCGAGGCCCACGGAAGCACGCCGCCGAGCGAGCGCGTAGGCGAGGACGGATACGGTTGCGTCGCTCGCCACGCGCACGATTCGCCAGTCGAGCAGCGAAGGGCCGAACAGCTTCCAGACCCCGGCGAGCAGGTACGGCTGTCCCGGCGGGTAGTACCACCAGAAGTCGCGGTAGGGCACCTGTCCCCCTGCGATGCGCCGCGCCGCCTGGAGCATCAACCCCTCGTCGTTCGGCTGGACGCCGTTCAGCGCGGTAATCGCCGACAGCAGCGCGGCGCCGGCGAAGAGGAGCACGAGCCACGGCCGGCCCGCGGCCCGCGTCATGTCCGGCCGCTCGCGTAGGACGTATACGGTCGCGCACCTGAACCGCTCGACCGATGCAAGCAGCGGGCCCAGCTCAGGCGCGAGGTTGGGCAGACCGCGGCAGTCGGCGAAGAGGAAGCGGGCGTGTGTGGAGCGGACGAACGCGCGCGCCGGCGCGCCGGTCAGCCGGCCGGAGAAGAGAGCCTCCGCCAACAGGTGACGTCGGCGGTAGTGGGGCGACCACGACAGCGCCCCTACGTAGGTCTCGCGCCCGGTCGTGTACGGCACGAAGAACCCCGAGTAGGTCGGCGCGAGCACCCCACCGGGCCGCGGGTCGTCCTCCAGCCAGTCGACCGCGCGCAGCTCTCCCCCCGCGATGAAGTACGGATAGTTGCCGGAGTGCTCGTTGTTACGCGCGAGCTGGACCTTGTGCGCGAACCCGGGCAGCACGAGCAGCCCCATCGCAGCGATCACGAGCGAGGGGCGCGGCCGCCAGCGCGGGAAGCTCGTGGCGCCCTGGACCGCCAGGACGCCGAGCGGCATGGCGAGCCCCTGGAACGCGTGGTAGGGGAACGTTCCGCCGGGCTGGAGGAAGACCGCGAGCGCAGCCAGCGGCCACACTCGCACGGCCAGGTCCTGCCACTCGCGGGCCGGGAGCCGGTATGCGAGCGCCGCTGGCGCCGCGAGCGGCAGCACGGTCAGGACGATCGCCCACCACGGCCAGTGCCAGGATGGCTGGGACCCGGCGGCGTTCGCGTCCGCGGCCAGGCGCCACGAGTGATCGCTCGCCTGGAGGACCGCGTAGTAGAGCGCCGGCAGCGCGGCCGCCACGGGCACCAGCGCGAGCCGCCACGGCGGCCGCTCGCGCACTCGCGCGTACCGGACCGCCTCGACGGCCACGACGATCACCGCGAGCGTCGCGCCCTGCCACGGCTGGAGCCAGGTGACGATGAGGGCGCCGGCGGCCGCGAGCCACAGCCGCAGGGCTCCCCGCTGGCCCCGCCAGCGCTCCACCGCTAGGAGGACCAGCGGCATGAGGAAGACCGCGATCGCCGTCATCACGTAGCCCCACAGGTACTGGCCCGTCCACATCTCGCCCGAGATGAAGTCGAACGTGTAGGCCCGCGGGTTCCCGCCCCACCCGGTCCACGCCACGATGGCGCAGGCGGGCATCACCGCGAACAGCACGATCGCGAGCGCGGCCCTGCTGCGGCCACCGGTCGGGAAGAACCGCCTCACGTAGGCGAGCGAGCCCGCGAAGGTGACGACGACGGCGAACGGCTTCCACAGCAGGTAGGAGGCCGGGATGGAGAGCCCGGTCGCTCGGTTGAGCAGCCCGGAGAGCAGGTAGCCCGGGTGCAGGAAGGGCCTGCCGCCCGGCGTGAGGTCGAAGCGGTTGCCGATCAGCCAGTGGTGGGAGGCCTCACGGATCCACGCGAGGTACTGGAGCTGATCGGCCGGGTAGAGCCCATCGGCGCCCGACAGCGAGCGACCCCGCGTGAGCAGCGGCCCCAGGAACGTCAGCGAGACCCCGGCGAGGATGACGAGGCAGCCGAGCTCGAAGCGATCGAGCCCGAGCCTCCTGGCTGTCCAACCGAGGGCGTGGCGGGGCCGCTCGGCGGCCGTGGCCGATCCGGTCACCGCGGCGACCGTAGCTCATACACCGTCGCGCACCCGAACCTCCGCACGGCGGCAAGCTCGCCGCGCAGCAGCGGCGCGAGGTCGGCCCGCTTGAGGCAGTCCGCGTAGAGGAAGCGCACGCCCGAGGAACGGACCAGGGCCACGGCGCGCGCGCGCGGCAGGTGCCCGGAGAAGAGCGCTTCCGCCTCTGCACGGCGGCGGTCGAAGTGCGGCGTCCACGAGACCTCCCCCACCCAGCTCTCCCTCCCCGTGCGGTAGGGCACCGCCAGCCCGGAGTAGATCGGAGCCATCACTGCGCCGCGCGCAGGCGACCGCTCGAGCCAGTCGAACGCGGCACGCTCACCGTCGGTCAGGAAGTAGGGCTGCCCGCCGCGGTGCTCCTCGATCCGGATGTTGTTGAGCTTGTAGCCGACGCCGGCGAGCAGGGCCAGCGCCACAAGCGCCAGGAGCGCAGCCGGCGACAGCCGGACCGCGCGCAGCCGCGGCGACGCCGCGATTCCCGCCGTTACGGCGAGGACGGCCAGCGGCAGCGACATCCCCTGGACGCTGTGGAAGGGGAACGTCCCGGCCCCGGTCACCGAGATCAGGAGGTACTCGGCGACCATCGCGCCCGGCAGGATGCGGACCGCGAGCGCCTGCCAGTCGCGGGCCGGCTGCGGGTAGGCGAGCGCCGCCGGAACGGCCACCGGCGCGAGCGCGAGCAGCCACGTGTACCAGGACCAGTTCGCCACCCGGCCCCGGTTCGCGCGGTCGGCCAATCCCCATGAGGGGTCCACCTTGGCCATCCACCAGTAGTAGGCGAGCGGGAGAACGCCGGCGACCACCAGCGGCCCGACCGCCAGGAGCGTTCGCCTGAGCTCGACGCTCGGCGCGCGCCGCCAGGCGATGAGCTCGACCGCACCGACCGTGGCCAGCACGGCGACCGCCTGCCACGGTTGCAGCCAGGCCATCAGCAGCGCGCCGGCCGCGGCCCAACCTGCGTACCAGGCCCTGCCGCGACCCGTTGCCCGCCGCTCCGGCACCCTGGCGCGCTCCGCCGCCAGGAGCACGAACGGCCCGAGGGCCACCGCCAGCGCCGTCATCATGTAGCCCCACATGTAGGTGCCCGGGAACACCTCGCCGGACATGAAGTCCACCTCCCGGCGCGCCCCAAGCGGCCCCAGGTGCGCGAGGCCCATGAGCGCCGCGAGCGGAGAGACGTAGAACAGCGCGACGAGGAGTGCGACAGACCTCCCAAGGCCCGCGGGCACCATGCGGTGGACGTAGGCCCGGAACGCCAGG